>JAOTZB010000437.1 GCA_029861625.1 Acidimicrobiia bacterium | reverse complement strand
TGTCGAGGACGAGTGCATGCGAGTCGTGGAGCCGGCGCAGCGCGGCGGCCGCCCCGGCCTCGGTGCCGGCCCAGCCCGAGAGCTGCGCGGCGGTCGGGGCGGTGCCGTGATCGGCGAAGTGTCGATAGATCCGCGCTCGCAACGAGGTGTCGTCCACAGCGCTCTCGTTCACGGCCCCTCCAGTCCATGGCCCGCTGTTCACAGTCGGCTCGTTCCCAGGGTGTGTCGCACACAGAGCGTGTCGCGCGCCGGTCGGGAGCACCAGTCCATTCGGGACGGCAGACGTCTGCTCGTCTAGCTTGCGTATCTCTGCAACGCTTGGACCGGACGATTCGAGCCGATCCCCCTCGGCCTGCTCGGGTGAAAGGGAACATCGCCATGGCGAGAAGGACACATCCATCCCGACCTCGCATCACCGTCCCGATGGTTCGTGACGACGGTGAGCTCCGCCCTGCCACGTGGGATGAAGCGCTCGGCCGGGCGGCCGATGGATTGCGCCGCGCTCGCGACGAACACGGGCCCGCAAGCTTCGGCATGTTCAGCTGCTCGAAATCCACCAACGAGATGAACTACGCCGCGCAGAAGTTTGCGCGAGCCGTGATGGGCAGCAACAACATCGACAGCTGCAACCGAACTTGACACGCTCCTTCCGTCGTCGGTCTGGCGACAGTCTTCGGTGCCGGCGGAGGGACCTCGTCGTACCGCGAGATCGAGGAGACCGACCTCGTGGTGTTGTGGGGTTCCAACGCTCGCGACGCGCACCCGATCTTCTTCCATCACCTGATGAAGGGCCTCGACAACGGCGCTCGCATGTACTGCGTCGACCCGCGGCGTACGGCGTCGGCCAAGTTCGCCGACGTCTGGCTCGGCATCGACGTGGGCTCCGATGTCGCGCTCGCGAACACCATCGGTCGAGAGATCATCGCGGCCGGTCTGCACGACACGGCATTCATCGAGCACGCAACGCAGGGATTCGACGACTACCGAGCCGGCGTCGACAGCTACACGCTCGATCGAGGTGCAGAGCTCACCGGCGTTCCGGCCGACGCGATAGGCGAGCTGGCCCACTCCTACGCGACTGCCGGGACGGCGCAACTGCTCTGGACGCTCGGCATCACCGAGCACCACAACGCCGTCGACAACGTTTTGGCGCTGTGCAACCTGGCGCTCCTCACCGGCCACGTCGGCCGATGGGGATCGGGGCTCGTGCCGCTCCGGGGTCAGAACAACGTGCAGGGTGGCGGCGACATGGGGGCGCTACCCGATCGGTTCCCCGGCTTCCAGAAGGTCGTCGATCCCGAGGTTCGATCCCGATTCGAGGCCGCCTACGGCGTGTCGCTGCCGCCCGACCCCGGCTGGCATCTCACGTTGATGTTCGAGGCGATGGAACGCGGTGACCTGCGAGCGCTGTACGTGATCGGCGAGAACCCGGCCGATTCGGAGGCCGACGTGCAACATGCGCGCGAGCTCATGGCCGGGCTCGACACCTTGGTGGTGCAGGACATCATGATGACCCGGACCGCCGAGATGGCCGATGTCGTGTTGCCCGCATCGGCGGCGTGGGCCGAGAGCGACGGCACGGTCACGTCGAGCGAACGCCGGGTCCAGCGGGTCCGGGCCGCGGTCCCGCCGCCGGGTCAGGCCCGCGACGACATCGAGATCATCGTCGATCTCGCGAACCGGCTCGGCGCCGGGTGGGATCGTCCCACCGCCGAACAACTCTGGGACGAGCTGCGGTCACTGTCGCCGATGCATACGGGCATGAGCTGGGATCGACTGGAGTCCGAGGGTGGCCTGCAGTGGCCGTGCCCGTCCGAGGATCATCCGGGCACACCGTTCCTGCACGGCTGGTTGTGGGAGGACGACCTCGGCGGCCGGGAACGTGTGCCCTTCAGCGTGGTCGAGGCCGCCGGACCGAGGGAGGAGCTGAGCGACGAGTTTCCGATGCGGCTCACGACCGGACGTGCGCTCGACTCGTACAACACGGGTGTGCAGTCGGGCGGGTTCGAGTCGCCGATCCGGTCCGGCGATGCGCTCGATATCAACCCGGCCGACGCCGACGCGCTCGGTCTGTCCGACGGTGACGAGGTCGTCGTCAGCTCCCCGCGGGGCTCGGTCGAGATGCGCGTGCGTCTGCAACCCGACATCCCGATCGGGCTCAGCTTCACGACATTCCACTTCCCGGAGCTGGTCGACACGAACGTCTTGACGAACGACGAGTGGGACCTGAAGTCCGGAACGGCGGAGTTCAAGGCCGCGGCGATCCGCATCGACAAGCTCGAGCGCACCGACGCGTCATGAGGACCCTGGCCGGAACCCACGACGCGGTTGCAGGGACGACACGCCGATGACCGATCTGCACCTCACCGCAGCGCGCGCCACCGAGGCGGAGGCGGAGGCGGTCGATGCGGTGGTCGGCGACAGCCTCGGGCCCGCCGTCGTTCACGAGTCGGGTCGCCTGGTTCGGGGCGGTGGCCGCCGCCGCCACGAACGTCGCCACCTGCTCCTTCCGGCCCTCCATGCGCTCCAACACGAGGCCGGCTGGATCAGCCCCGGTGGCATCAACCAC
>JAOTZB010000436.1 GCA_029861625.1 Acidimicrobiia bacterium | reverse complement strand
CGCGACACCCAACTTCCCGGACTATCCGAAGTACGGCGTGTGGCCCGACGCCTACTACGTGTCGACGAACGAGAGCGGTGGTCCCGCGGTGTACGCGCTCGACCGCGCGCAGATGCTCGCGGGCGCTGCGGCGACCATGCAGCGGTTCACGGCGCCCTCGCTCGCGGGGTTCGGCTTCCAGGCCCTGACACCGGCCGACCTCGACGGTCCGGCGCCACCGGCCGGGGCGCCCGGCTACTTCACGCGGCATCGCGACGACGAGTCGCACAATCCGGGGAGCAACGATCCCACCCGGGACTTCCTCGACACGTTCGAGTTCTCGGTCGACTGGGCCACCCCGGCCAACTCCACATTCACGGGACCGGTCTCGATCCCGATCACAGAGATCGACTCCGATCTCTGTGGCCTGGTCTCGTTCAGTTGCTTCCCGCAACCCGGTACCGCGGTCCAGCTCGACCCCTTGCGGGAAGTCGTGATGTGGCGCGCCGTCTATCGGAACTTCGGCAGCCACCAGAAGCTGGTCGGCAATCTCGTGACCGATGTCGACGGCACCGACCACGGCGGTGTGCGGTGGTTCGAGCTGCGCAAGACCGGCACCTCGGCCTGGAGCGTCTTCCAGGAGGGCACCTACGCGCCCGACGCCCACAACCGTTGGATGGGGAGCATCGCTGTCGACCAGAACGGCAACATGGCCCTCGGGTACAACGTGGTGAGCTCGACCCAGGCGCCCGATCTGCGGTACGTGGGGCGGAAGGCCAACAGCCCGCTCGGCACCATGCCCGACGGCGAGCACACGCTCGTGGTGGCCGGTGGCAGCAATGGGAGCAACCGCTGGGGCGACTACTCGTCGATGAACGTCGACCCGGTCGACGACTGCACGTTCTGGTTCACCGGCGAGACGGCGCTCGTCACGGGCTTCTGGGCGACGCAGATCGGAAAGTTCTCGTTCGACAGTTGCGCACCGGATGTCACGCCGCCCACGGTGACAGTGACGACCCCGGCCAACGGGGCGACCTACAACCAGGGGTCGAGCGTGCTGGCGAACTACTCGTGTGCTGACGAGCCGGGTGGGTCGGGCGTGTCCACGTGTGTCGGCAATGTGCCGTCGGGGAGCGCGATCAACACTGCTACGACCGGCGCGAAGACGTTCACGGTCACTGGCGCCGATGGTGCCGGCAATGTCACCACCGTGGTTCGCAATTACACGGTCGTGGCCGCTCCCCCACCGCCTCCTCCGCCGCCGCCTCCTCCGCCTCCTCCGCCTCCGCCGTCGAATCTGGTGGTGCCGGTGCCGGCTGCGGTGGATGGTTCGACGTTGACGGTGTCGTGGACGACGCCGGCGGCGAGTCCGGGTGATCCGATCGTGTCCTACACGGTGTCGGCCGGTGGTCAGTCGACTGTGGTCCCGGCCGCGAGTGTCGCCGACGTGGGCGTCGCGGCGACGAAGACGGTGACGTTGATGAGCGTGAACCGTTCGGTGCCGCAGAAGGTGACGGTCACGGCGATGACCACGTTGGGCCAGTCGAGCTCGGCGTCGATCACCGCGGCGGCGTTGAGGTCGCGGATCTTCGTGTCGAATCGGATCGTGAGCGGTCCGGCCGACTACGATTTCTTGTTCGCGCCGCCGGGTGCGGCGGTGGTGACCGGTGACTGGACCGGCGACGGCCACACGGGTTTCGCGTCTCGTACCGGCAACGTGTTCACGTTGGTCGACGAGCGGGGCATCTCGCAGGGTTCGGCGGCGTTCGGCAAGGCCACCGACGAGATCTACATCGGTGACTGGAACGCGAACAACCAGGACACCTTCGGGGTGCGCCGGGGCAACGTGTTCTTCCTCCGCAACACGCCAACCAGTGGCATCGCTGACATCGTGTTGGGCTTCGGCAAGGCCGGCGACGAGGTGTTCGTGGGTGACTGGAACGGCAACGGCCAGGACACCTTCGCGGTGCGGCGGGGCAACGTGTTCTTCGTCCGCAACTCGACCACCACCGGCATCGCCGACATCGTGTTCGGCTTCGGTCGGGCCGGTGACGAGGTGCTGGTCGGTGACTGGGATCAGGACGGTGTCGACAGCTTCGCCGTTCGTCGTGGGAACACGATCTTCATCCGCAACGACTTCCAGACCGGCGTCGCCCAACAGACGATCAACTTCGGCAAGGCCACCGATCAGCTCCTCGTCGGCGACTACGACAACAGCGGCGTCGACACCTTCGCGGTGAGAAGACTCGAGCCCATCACCTGACGTCGACCGCGCCGGCGACGCGACCGAACGAAGCCCCAGTCGCGTCCTCGTTCTGGTCGCGACTGGTCACTCCATGCGTGACGAACCGCGACCAGAACGAGTCCTCTACGGCCCACCCGTCAGAGTCCGTGAGCCGATCGGTCCGTCGTCGTCCGCGGATGAGACCGCCGGCGCCGCCGGCCATCGGGTGTGTCCGGGCGGCGGTCCAGCGTGCGGACGGGTTGCAGAGGCTGTAGCCCTTGTGACTGCCGGGCTTGTGGCCGCCGTTGCCGAGACGACGCGACCGAACGAGCCGCGGAGCTCGTCGTCGCAGAATCGCTATGGATTCT
>JAOTZB010000136.1 GCA_029861625.1 Acidimicrobiia bacterium | reverse complement strand
GGCTCGGGCAAGTCCGTGACCGCTATGTCGATCATGCGGCTGCATCCGAAGACGGCGGTCATGGCGGGCAGCATCACGTTCGGGGGGCGTGAGCTCCTCGACCTCTCGCCTCGCGAGATGCGGGCCGTCCGGGGAAAAGATATCGCGATGATCTTCCAGGATCCGATGACCGCGCTGAACCCGGTGTTCACCGTCGGTGATCAGATCGTCGAGATGATCCGCGCCCACAACTCGATCTCGAAGGACGCCGCCTGGAAACGCGCGGCCGAGCTCCTCGAGCTCGTCGGTGTTCCCGAACCAGGCCGTCGTGTCCGTCAGTACCCGCACGAGTTCTCCGGTGGTATGCGGCAGCGCGCCATGATCGCGATGGCGATCGCGAACGAGCCGAAGCTGTTGATCGCCGACGAGCCCACCACTGCGCTCGATGTCACCATCCAGGCCCAGGTCATGGAGGTGCTCCACGCCGTCAAGGAGGCCACCGGAAGCGCCATCCTCCTGATCACCCACGACCTCGGCCTCGTCGCAGGGTCTGCCGACCGGGTGCTGGTGATGTATGCCGGCCGGGTGTTCGAGCGGGGCACCACCGACGAGATCTTCTACAAGAGCCGCAACCCCTACACCCGGGGCCTCATGTCGTCCATCCCCCGCCTCGACCAGGACGGCGAGCGGCTCTCTCCCATCCGGGGCGCGCCGCCGAGCCTGCTGAACGCGCCGACCGGCTGTGCGTTCCGACCACGGTGCGACTTCGCCACCGCTGTGTGCCACGAGAAGCCGGCCGAGCTCAACGTCGTCGGCGACACCGAACACGAGAGTCGCTGTCACAGCTGGGACTCGCTTCCCGATCTCGAGGTCAGCCGGGCATGAGCCAGCTCTCTCCCGACATCGAGATGGTCGCAACAGGGGCGCCGCCCGACGACACGGCACTGCTCCGCGTCGACTCGCTCGAGACCCACTTCCCCATCAAGGCCGGGCTGATCCGTCGCCAGATCGGCACCGTCTACGCCGTCGATGGCGTGTCACTGCACGTCGACCCCCACGAAACCCTCGGGGTCGTGGGCGAGTCCGGTTGCGGAAAGACCACCCTCGGGCGATCGATACTGCGGCTCATCGAGCCGACAGCCGGCCAGGTATGGTTCGGCGGCGAGAACGTCACCTGGGCCGAGTCGGGCCGCATGCGCGAGCTCCGGCGCCAGATGCAGATCGTGTTCCAGGACCCGTTCGCCTCGTTGAATCCGCGCATGCCGGTACGCGACATCATCGCCGAACCGCTCCGGATCCACGGCTCGTCGAAGACCGAGGCGAGGGCCAGTGTCGCCGACATGCTCGACGCCGTCGGCCTGCTCCCCGAGCACGGCAACCGGTACCCACACGAGTTCTCCGGTGGCCAGCGTCAGCGCATCGGCATTGCGAGGGCCCTGGCGCTGAACCCCACTCTCATCGTGCTCGACGAACCGGTTTCGGCGCTCGATGTGAGTGTGCAGGCCCAGGTCCTGAACCTGCTCGAAGAGCTCCAGGACACGTTCGACCTGAGCTACATCTTCATCGCCCACGACCTCTCGGTCGTCCGCCACATCAGCGATCGGGTCGCCGTCATGTACCTCGGCAAGATGGTCGAGGTCGCCGACCGCCACGACGTGTACGACAAGCCGGCGCATCCGTACACGCACTCGTTGCTCTCCGCGGTTCCGATCGCCGATCCCGCCGTCGAACGGAGCCGCCGACGCATCCTGCTCGATGGCGATCTGCCCAGTCCCGCCAACCCGCCGTCCGGTTGTCGGTTCCGCACCCGCTGTCCCATCGCCTCGCCGCGCTGCGCCACCGAGGAACCGCTCCTCCGAACGATACGACCCGGCCACGAGGTTGCCTGCCACTTCCCGATCGAACCGGGAGAATCGCTCCTCGACCGGGTACAGAAGCTCGGCGTCGACGCGACCATCGTCGGTGGCGCGGACGAGTGAACGAGCCGGGGCCGCTGGTCCTGCACTCGACCTGGCGCGGCATGCTGGCGAACCTCTCGGCGCCCGTGATCCTCATCGGCGTGGCCACGATCGCGATGGTTCGTGGCGACGGCTTCTCCGTCGGCGCAACGATCGTCTTGGTGCTCGGGCTGATCCTCGCGTACGTCGCCCTGTTCGACTTGCCGGTGCAGTGTCGGTTCGCGTCAGACGGCATCGAGCGGCGCTGCCTTCTCCGTCGCCACCGGATCGACTGGGACTCGGTCATCGCGCTCCGACGAGCGAGCGGCTCGGTCGTCCGCGGCCATCGGCTCGAGGGGGCGAATCGGCTCTCGGTCGGCATGGGAGGTCTGGCCGCGACGGTCGGTCGCCATCGGTACATGCTCGTCAACCACGTCGAGAGTCGGGACGAGTACACCGAACTGTCGAGTGCGCTCGCGTCGTGGGCACCGACCGTTCCGATCGCCGCAGCTCCACCTCCCGAGAGCGCCCCGCCGACATGGCTCTACCACCGCAGGGGCAAGGGCACCTGATCGTGGTCGGTGGTCACCGGGCGAAGATGACAGGCGTCCCCGGTTCGGAAACCGGACTGCTGTAGGCGACCTCGCCGTAGGCCCCCACCATCTGGTAGCGGAGGTACACGTCGAGTGCGACGCCGTCCCGGTGCTCGACCCGGATGCGGATCGCGTCGGCGTTCGAGTCCGGAAGCCGGATCTCGGAGATCACGGCGCCGGCGCGCACGCTGTCGGCCCGGTCGCGGAGGTCGGTCACCAGCTCTTCGAGGACCACGTCCGTCTCGGCCGGGATCGCTGCGCTCATGTCCGCGGCCATGATCTCGACCTCGTCGTCGATTCGGACCGCGGCCGCGTACGGAACGAATCCGCCGCGCTCCTCGAGAGCCTTCTGGGCGACCGGCAGTGCCGAACGGACGAGTCCTTCGACGTCTGCGAGCGTTCCGTCCGAGACCGAGTCACGCCACGATGACATGTGCGAACCTCCAGACCGGACCAGTCGTCCCGAACGACGGGATCGAACCAACTATGGCCGCATCGTCCGCTGCCGCCGGCCGCTTGAGTCGGTCGCAGAGAGTGATTCGTTCGGCCCAGTTCTGCCGAATCACGCCGGCTACGACCGGGCAATACCACCCAATGTGTGATTGGCTTGTGACGCGATGAGGCAGGCCGCGCCGTCATCGGTCGGGCGGCCTCCGAGGTCCGGGGGAGAGTAGGTGCAGACGCGGCTTCAGATCCGGCTGTTCGGCGGGCTCCAGGTCCTCGACGCTGCGGGAGACGACCTGCGCCTGCCGTCCCGAAATGCCGAGAGCCTGCTCAGCCTGCTCCTGGTCGACCGCGAGCGGAAACATCCCCGCTCGTCGCTGGTCGGCGCGTTCTGGCCCGACCTGCCGGAGAGCAGGGCGCGGCGCCGGCTGAGCCAGGCCCTCTGGCAGATCACGTCTGTCCTCTCACCCCACGGAGAGTCGTTGTTCATCGCGGATCGCGAGTCGGTCTCGCTCGACCCCGAGGCGTCCGTGTGGGTCGACATCATCGAGTTCGACGAGCTGATCGAGTCGAGCACCGAGGACGACGCCGCCCGGTTCATCGCGCTGCTCGATGCAGTCGCGCTCTACCGCGGCGACCTGCTCGAGGGTGCGTTCGACGACTGGGCCCTCGTCGAACGCTCCCGCTACCGCCATCGTCTCGTCGATGCCGAGACCGAGCTCGTGCGTCATCTGAAGGCCAGAGGCGAGCTCGACGAGGCACTCCGGATCGCCAGGCTCGTCGTCGACTACGAACCGCTTCGCGAGGAGGCGCACCGCGAGGTGATCCGGCTGCTCCAGCTGCTCGGGCGGCCGGCCGAGGCGGTCGAGCAGTACGACCGTCTCCAATCGCTGCTGCTCCACGAGATCGGATCAGAACCCGAAGCCGAGACCCGAGCACTCATCGAGCGGCTCGAGCTGACGTCGAGCGAGCCACTCGTCCCCCGCCCCGTCAAGCCGGCGACCGAGCCGGTCACATCGCCTGCGCTCGTCGGACGCGACCGCGAACGGGCCAAGCTCATCGAGATGCTCGAGAACCTCCTGCGCGGCGACGGTTCAACCGTTCTCATCGAGGGTGAGACCGGGATCGGCAAGACACGGCTCGTCTCCGACCTCGTCGACGCGGCCGCATGGCGCGGGATCACTACAACGATCGGCGAGTGCGGCGAGCTCGCGGTCGCGTTCTCGGCTCCCGGAGACCTCCTGCGCGGTGCCCTGCCCCGACTCCGTGTGCTCCAGCTCGCCGAGATTCTCGACCCGGTCTGGCTCGGCGAGATCGCGGGGCTGCTGCCCGACGTGTGGTCCTGGCTCCCCGATCTCGAACCGAACGCTCCGCTCGAACCGGGCGATGAGCGGGCGCGGCGCCGTGAGTCGGTCGTCCAGGCCCTCACGGCCGCCGCCTCGATCAAACCCCTCGTCGTCATCGTCGAGGATCTCCATCGGGCCGACGACGACCTCTTGTTGATCATCGACGGACTGGCCCGCGCCGCTCGGCTCGAACCGCTGTTGGTCGTGCTCACGTTCCGGAGCGAACAGGCCCGTCAGCATCCCGACATCTGGGAGATGCTGCGCCGCATCGACCAGCTACCCGGCGGCGCCCGACTCCAGCTCGATCCTCTCGACCGAACCGGCACGGGCGCGCTGGCCACACACTTGGGCATGGATCTCGGTGCCGATGTGGTGGGTGCGATCCACCGTGAAGCCGGCGGGAACCCGCTGTTCACGATCGAGACGCTGCGAGCCGTCGATGAGTCCGGCGGCGACATATCTTCGATACCCATCGCATCCACCGTGCAGTCCGTCATCAGTCGCCGGCTCGAGCTCGTGAGCCCGACCGGCCGAGATGTCCTCGCCGCCCTTGCAGTGCATGCCGACTCCCTCGGCATCAACGACATCGCGACACTCTCGGGTGCTGCTGGGTTGGGAGTGGTGTCGGGTGAGCTCGAAGAGCTGATCGCGCGCGTCCTTCTCACCGAGGAGGGCGACAACTTCCGGTTCGCTCACGCCCAGATTCGCCACGTCGTCTACGGCGAGCTCGCCGAGCCCGATCGGCGCGCCATGCACCAGGCCGTCGCCGACCTGCTGAGCGCCAGCGCTGCGCCCGACCCCGCCAAGCTCGCGCACCACTTCGAGGAGGCCGGCCAGATCGACGTCGCCGCAAGGCATCACGCGGTCGCCGCCGAACGAGCGACCGCCGCTCGGGCCTTCTCGCGCGCAGCTCCCCACTACGAGGCTGCAATCGACGCCGGCTGGCTCGACACGGTCGATCACGACGCACAGGTCTCGTTGCTGTCGGGCTACGAGACCACGCTCGATGTGCTCGGGGAACGCGAGCGGCAGGGCGCCGTCGCCGATCTCCTCATCGCCGCGGCCACGGGTGCCCCTCGTATCGACGCCCTGAGCCGCAAGGCACTGCAGTTGGCCCACACGGACCGGTTCGACATCGCCATAACGACTGCACGCACAGCCGTCGACGATGCCGACCACATGTCGCTCGGAGACGCCGCCGTGCAGGCGCGGACCACATTGGGAACGATCTTGTCGTGGAGCGGCAAGTCGAGCGAGGCGCTCGAGCCGCTTTCGCGAGCCGCCGGCGACGCGACCGACGCCACCACTGAGGCGGCCGCTCTCCACGGGCTCGGTATCGCCCTCGTCAATCTCCAGCGTTACGACGAAGCCATCGAGGTGCTCGAGAAGGCCGTGGCGGTGTACACCGACGGCGACGTGCCGCGCGGTCGGTGCGAGTCCCTCGGCATCCTCGGCGTCGCGCTGATGGAACAGGGCAACGACGAACGGGCTCGAGCGTGCTACCTCGAGGCGCTCGACCAGTGCGAGGCGCTCGGTTTCCGGTACGGAGAGGGCCGCAACCTCCTCAACCTCGGGAATCTGCAACATCAGTCCGGCCACCTCGGCGCTGCGCTCGCCTCCTATCGGCGGGCCGGCGACATCTTCCGATCCATCGGCAATCGACGAGGGCAGGTCATCACGCATCTCAACGAGGCCAACCTGCGACAACACCTGTTCGGCTCCGACGAGGTCGCCCACGAGGCAGCGAACGAGGCGATGGACTACATGTCGGTCGTCGGCGATGAACGGGGCCAGGCCCATTGCCTCGACGTCCTCGGGCGGCTTGCGATTGCACGGGGCGATCTCGAGACCGCCCAGGAGCTGCTCGAGCACGGTCGGAACAAGGCCGCCGACTCCGGCCATCGTTGGATGGAGATGCTCGTGTACGCGAGCCTGGCCCGGCTGGCGCTCGAGCGGGACGACCCGGATTCGGCGCTCGCTCACCTCGCGACCGCTGCCGCGCTCGCCACAGAGGTCGGCGCCGCCGACATGGCTACCGAGATCAGGGTCCTCGAGGCCGAAGCGCTCCTGGTGAGCGGCGACGCGTCGGCAGCAGGCGAGACCGCGGCCGACGCCGTCGCGCGGCTCACTCCCGGGGTCGGGAGGCGCCATCTGGCGTGGTTGCAGCTCGCCCGAGCCAGCGAGGTGCTCGGACACGCCGATGGGGCCACAGCGGCGATCGAGGAGGCCAACACGCTGCTCCAGAACGCCGTGGCGGATCTCGAGGACGACGACAAGAAGCGGGCGCTCGCCGATGTCGCCGCCCATCGGGAGATCGTCGATCGCTACGAACAGTCCCAGCCGTCCTTCGCCACGGTCGAGCTGCCTGCGATCGACGCACCCACGGGCCGACCGCTCCGACCCGACGAGCTGATCTCTGTGGTCTGGACCGTGACCCATCCCGACGACGAGGCGATCGAGGACCATGCCGAGCGCCGGCGGATGCGCCTGGTGCGACTAGTCGGTGAGGCACGGGAGCAAGGAGGCGCACCGACGGTCGACGATCTGGCCGAGTCACTCGATGTCAGCCGCAGCACGCTCCGTCGTGATCTGACCACGTTACGAGCACAGGGCGTCGACATCCAGACCCGTGGTGCCCGATCCTGACGGTTCTGGTGCTGCGATGACCCGGGATGAGCCAGCACCTCGGTATCGGATGCGACACTTCCGAGACGCGGGCGCGCCACACTCCCCGTCGAGTCCTCGCACCAGGGCGGTACACGGGCAACAGCGAGGTCTGGACAACGTGAAACACCGCCATGAGCCCAAGGTCGGGGTTTGTGGAGACGCGCGCCGAGACACGCCTGAGACATGCCGCCGCGACTATGGGCGCCAGGTCGTCGAAACAGGAGTCGTCATGCGGAAGAAGATCCAGGTCGCCATAGCCGTGCTCGCCCCCGTCATCCTCTGGGCCGAACCCGCAGCCGCCAGCGTCTTCAACATGACCTGAGCTGTCGACCCGCCTTGCCCAACGGCGGGTCGGTCAGGTTCAGCTGACTAGCGCATCCGGCCCTCATGCCCATCGCCCACGGGTGCGACAGGGTAGATGCGCTAGTCAGCTGGGAGAACTCTACAACTCGCCGGCCCTCAGCTGGCCACAGATTCCGGCCACTCGGATGTAGACCAGTCAGTCACCGCCCGGGCTGATGCGGCCTTCTCCGGGTGGTCGGTTTTTTCGTGCCTTTTCCACGAGCTCGATCGGCACGCGCTCAGCGTTCGTACAACAGAACCCTGATCCCCCGGAAGTCACGCTCGCCTTCGTGGGCGTAGCCGTGTTCGGTGATCGTCGCATCGAGGACGGACAGGTACTCCGTTGCCCCCGGCACGAACGGGAACAGCACGACCAGCGTGTCGGTCTCGCTCGCCGCGGCCACCGCGACTGCGTCATCGACGAGAGAAGCGTTCTCGGGCAGGTAGATGGTCGGAAGGGCGACCGTGGGCGCATCGGCCGGATACCGGGAGAACACCGAGTTGAGGTAGGGCCGTGCCTCGGGATCGGCCAACCACATCGGATCGTTCGACTCCACGAGCCCGTTCGAGAAAAGGATGGTTGTATCGTCGGGCACCACCACTGCGTTCGCCTGCTCGATGGCGCCCCGCCAGTCATGTTCGAGCCCGTTGAGCGGATGGTCGTCCACCACGGCGAACAGGACCACCGCCGACAGTGCGATCAGCAGCCAGAAGCGTGCGGCGAGGTTGGCGATGCTCGTGAACAAGAGCCCGACGAGAAGGGCGGCGCCGGGAACGGCAACCATGTAGTAGCGCTGCACGAACACCGACGATCCGCCCAGCCGAGACAGCAGGAACAACAGCACCGGCGCGGCGACCGCCCACGCGACGATCAGTGGTGCGCCGGTCGGGTATCTCGGCACCGACTCGACAACAGGCGGCTTCGAGCGCAACGACAGCCCGAAACCGACCAACAAGAGCACGACGGCGCTCGATGGGACCATCGCAATGGCGAGGATCTCCAGATCGGGCATCCGAGCATAGGAGTAGACGTCGCTCCGCCCGGCGATCTGCGCGAGCTGCGGGAGCAGCGGCACCAACAGGACCGCCGCGACCGCGCCGACCCATACGACCTGACGGCCCGACGGGCCGTGACCCGCACGCATCGCCGACCGTAGGTGTATGAGATGTGCGACGAAAACGAACGCCGAGAACGGATGGAGGTACAACGCCGCGGTGGCGAGCACGCCGGTGGTCAGCCCGTCACGGAGCTCGCCCGATTCGGTCCAGCGCAGCAAGGATCTGACCGACAGCACCACGACGAGGAGCAGCAATGCGTACGGTCGGGCGCTCAGGCCCATCTGCGCGACGGTCGGGGTCGCGACCATCGACAGGACGGCGATCTTGCCGACCAGCGGTGACCCGAGATCGCGACCGAGGCCGTTCACGTGCCAGAGCGCGGCGGCAACGCACACGATCGACGGGAGCCGGAGCACCACCTCGTTGGTCCCGACAATGTAGGACCAGACCCACAGCAGGCCGAAGTACAGCGGGCTCGATGCCTGGTACTCCTGGGCTCGGCCGATGGCAGTCGTGAATCCTTCGTCGATCACCCATGTCGAGATGAGCTCGTCGAGCCACAGACTCCGCCCGATGCTCGGAATCCACACGAGGGCCACGATCGCTGCCGTGGTCACCGTCACGACCTTGGTCGGGAGCGAGAGATCGCGTTCTACGGGGCGCGTCTCGCGTGATGCCGGAACCGGCTCGTGGGTCTGCTGGACGCTCACGGCTTCGGACGGGCGAGGACCATCACGATGTCGCCGAGCCAGCCGACCGGCAGGCGCGGATCGAACACGTCGGCGAGCGGCGCGAGCTTCTGCAGCGGACCGAGGTTGTCACCGCCGCGTTGGAGGACGTACGACAGGTTGAACCAGCGGGGCACCGTCAGCCACTCGACAGCCTCGAATCCAGCTCGATCGAGGTGATCGTGCAGGCTCTCGGGCGTGTAGTACCAGAGATGCGGCCGGATGAACCACGGCCATTGACCACCGCGCGCACGTCCGTGGATCGAGTCGACGTTGATGGTGGAGACCGCGAGCAGCCCGTCATCTGACAGACAGGTCCGTGCCTTCTCGAGCGCGGCGATCGGGTCGACGACATGTTCGAGCATGTCGCACATCATTACGGCGTCGTACGGAGCCGTCGGGGTCGGGAAGCTCTCGATCGTGCCCTGCACGAGTCCCACTCCGAAGCGCTGTCGTCCGGTCTCGACCGCCCACGCCGACGGCTCGACGCCGGTGGTGAGCCATCCGTGTTCGCGCGCCTCACTGAGGAAGAGGCCCAGGTGCGACCCGAACTCCAGCAGTCGTCGATCACCGGCGACGTAGCTGTCCATCTTGTCCAGCATCCACGAGAAGAGCTCACGACGAGCCTCCTCCTGG
>JAOTZB010000435.1 GCA_029861625.1 Acidimicrobiia bacterium | reverse complement strand
TCGACCCCTCGCACTCCGGCGGCCACCGGTACCTCGTGGCTCCGCTCACCAGGGTCGCCGTCGTTTCGGGTGCGGACGGCTTCATGGTCGACGTCCACCCGGCGCCGGAGACGGCGCTCGTCGACGGGGCCCAAGCCATCCTGCCCGACGAGTTCGCTGAGCTGATGGAACAGGTGCGAAATCTCGCTGCCGTCATCGGCCTCGAGCTCTGACCACTCTCCCGGGTCGGTAGCTATGCGCATCGGGCTCCTCGGCACCGGCCTGATCGGAACCTCGATTGGTTTGGGCATGCGGGCGGCAGGTTCCGACGTTGTCGCCTGGGACCCGAACTCGTCGCACCTGGATGAGGCGTCCGCCCGCGGTGCCGTCACCCCCGTCGACGGCATGGCCGAGCTGTTGTCGGCCGCCCATGATGTGGTGGTTCTGGCGAGTCCGCCCCACGCTGTGATCGATCTCGTCGGCCGGCTCGCCACTGACTCGCTCGTCATGGACGTTGCCGGTGTCAAACGGCCGATCCTCGAGGCGAGTCGCGTCAGGCGCTTCGTCGGAACGCATCCAATGGCCGGCCGGGAGTTTGCCGGTCCGGCTGCGGCGTCAGCCTCACTCTTCCGAGGCGCTGCATGGGTCGTCGTCACCGACGACGCTCAGCCGGAGGACCTCGAGACCGTCGAGCGGCTGGTGGGTGCGCTCGGCGCTCGACCGGTGCGGATGACCGCCACACATCACGATACGGCGGTAGCGGCGATCTCGCACCTCCCCCAGCTCCTGGCCTCGGCGCTGATGAATGAGGCCGCGGATCGCACGGATGCGCTCGATCTCGTCGCAGGGAGCTTCCGCGACCTCACCCGGGTCGCAGCCTCCGAGCCCGCCCTGTGGGTGGAGCTCTTCACCGCCAATCGCGGGCCCCTGCTCGACGTGCTCGACGACTTCCTCCGCCGGCTCCACCATGTCGCCGACCGCCTCGGCGTCGGTGACGCCGCAGCCGTAGAGGAGGTGCTGGAGCGGGCCCATCAGGAACGGCGCAATCTGGGTCCCCGAACGGTGGGGGTGGGTGTCGCCCTTGCCGACGAGCCTGGAGAGCTCGCCAGAGTCGGTCGAGCATTCGAGCGGAGCGGCGTCGACATCCGAGACCTCCAGCTTCGCCATGCACCGTATGGCGGCGGCGGCGTGCTCACAGTGTCGGTTCGGGCGGCTGATCGCGATGCGATGCGGTCGGCGCTGACCGCCGAAGGACTGCTCCTCGCCGAGTGAGCCGCGCTCAGGCTTCGAGCAACTCAGCCATCGCATGGACGCCGACCCGGATGCCATGCTCGATGCACGACTCGTCGACGTCGAACGTCGCCGAATGGAGATCGACGCTTCGGTCGGGGAGGGCGGCGCCGAGGCGGATCAGCGCACCGGGCACGCTCTCGAGGAACCAGGCAAAGTCCTCCGAACCCAAGCTCTGGTGCGTCTCGACCACGTGACCCTTCCCGAGGGCGACGTGGCCCGCACGCTCGAACGCGTCAACGACGCCGACATTGTTCACCACCGGTGGCGAGCCCTGAACATACTCGACCTCAGCGGTGGCACCGAGCGGTGCGATGAGGTCGTGCACGTGCTGCTCGACGAGCTTGGGCATCATGCGCCATAGGTCGAGGTTGAAGAGCCGGACGGTTCCGCCGAGCTCGATCTGAGTGGGGATGACGTTATCGGCGGAACCCCCGTGAAGCCGACCGAAGACGACGGCGATGGTTTCGCGCGGGTCGACGCCGTGCCGGAGCAGACCGGGCAGATCGGTGATCACCCGGCCTGCGGCGTAGGCGATATCGACGGTCTGATGCGGGCGCGACGTGTGCCCCCCCGGGCCCTGGAGACGGATGACGATGCGATCGGACGCACCCGTGACGCCGCCATGGCGGATACCGATCGACCCGACGGCCAGCGACGGGTCGACGTGGAACGCGGCGATCGCGGAGAGGTCATCGGTGACCCCTTCGCTGCACAGCTCCGCCGCCCCACCTGGGATCTGCTCCTCGGCGGGCTGGAAGATGATGCGCACGCGGCCCGGCATCTCTTCGCCGAGCTTGGCCAGTACTCCTGCCATCCCGACGGCAATCGCCGAGTGAACATCGTGGCCACAGGCATGCATTACGCCTGGATGCTGGCTGACGTAATCGGCCCGGCTCTCCTCCTGGATCGGTAGGGCATCGAGGTCGGCGCGAAACCCGACGACTCGTTCACCGCGACCCACCTCGACAACCGCCCCGGTGCCTGCTGGCCGGATGACGGGCTGGAGATCCCAGGCGCGAAGCTGCTCTGCGATCTTGCGTGTCGTCCTGTGCTCCGCCCAGCCGACCTCGGGGTACTCGTGCAGGGCGCGTCGCAACGCGACCATCGATGGAGCGACGGCGCGAGTGAACTCGGCGACGGACGAAGCGTCAAGGCCCATGAGACCCACAGTGTAACGGGTGGGCCGGGCGCTGGTCATAGGGCGAGCAGCCCGGTTGTGTTGGTAACTTGGCGGCAGGCAATGGAGGAGACGGCACACGTGAAACGCCCCTCGTTCACGGTCGGGATCGAAGAGGAGTACAAGATCGTCGATCTCGAGACGCGCGCTCTCGTACGTGACC
>JAOTZB010000434.1 GCA_029861625.1 Acidimicrobiia bacterium | reverse complement strand
GACGAGCGCGATGCGCCACTTCTGGTCTTGGGTCGGCCGCTGCGCTCGGCGTGGCTGGCCTTCTTGCGGTTCTTCGCCTTCTTCGGACGACCGTCGTCGCGTGGGCCGGGCTTCGGTCGACCGTCGTCGCGTGGGCCGGGCTTCGGTCGACCGTCGGCGCGTTCGCCGGGCTTCGATGAGCCGTCGGTCCGGACACGACGCTTCGGTCGGCGGTGACGGCTCTTCGTCGACTTCGCGTGCTTCTGGTGGGGTGGCCGAGATCGACGCTCCCTCGTGTCGGCGTCTTCGGCGTGCTCGGACGGGCTCAGGGAACGAGACGGTGTCGGTGAGAGCTCGCGCAGCTCGGCAGCGTCGGGACCGATGAACGGTTCGTCGAGGCCGAGCTGGCGCTGAATATGCCGCAACTCCTTGGCCTGTTCCGGCTGCACGAGGGAGAGGACCACGCCTCCCTCGCCGGCGCGGGCGGTCCGCCCGGAGCGATGCACGTACGTCTTGTGATCCTCGGGCGGGTCGAAGTGCACCACTGAGGCGACGCCGTCGACGTGGATGCCACGGGCCGCGACATCGGTCGCGACGAGCGCGTGGACTCTGCCGTTCGCGAAGTCGGCCAACGCGCGGGTGCGCTGGCTCTGGCTTCGGCCACCGTGGATCGCCGCTGTCCTCACACCGCGTTGGCCGAGCTGCCTCGCGAGACGGTCGGAGCCGTGTCGGGTCCGGCAGAAGACGATCGCAGGCCAGACGGCGTTCACGGCCTCGGCGGTGACGCCGGTGCGGTCGGTTCTGGACACGTTCCAGAACACATGGCTGGCAGCCTTGATATCGGGGGTCTCCTCGCCGACCTCGTGGCGGACGGGGTTGTGCTGGTAGTCGCGGGTGAGCTTGGCGACGTCGCCATCGAGGGTCGCCGAGTACAGCACCGTCTGGCGCTTGTTCGATGTCTGGTCGAGCAGGCGGCGAACGGCGGGCATGAAGCCCATGTCGGCCATGCGGTCGGCCTCGTCGAGCACGACTCGGTCGACCGCCGAGAGGTCGACCTCGCGCTGTTCGATCAGGTCTTCGAGCCGGCCGGGGCAGGCGACCAGGATGTCGACTCCTTGCCGGAGCGCCTTGAACTGTGGGCCGTATCCGACGCCGCCGTAGACGACGCCGACGCGTACCGGGCCGGCGAAGGACTTTAGCTCGGTGTGGATCTGATCGGCGAGCTCACGAGTGGGTGCGAGCACCAGGGCGCCCGGGCGCTTGGGTTGAGCCCGCTCGGCGCCTACGACGAGGGGGATGCCGAACGCGAGCGTCTTGCCCGATCCGGTCGGGGCCCGGCCGCAGACGTCGCGGCCGGCGAGGGTGTCGGCGATCGTGGCCGCCTGGATCTCGAACGGTTCGGTGATGCCACGACGCGCGAGCGCACCGCAGATCGATTCGGGGACGCCCAGCTGGGCGAAGGTGGGGGACATCTTGCTCCTTACGCGGGTCAGCGCGCGGAATGGGGGGGTTCGCGGTGCCACGCCGGATGCGACGAGGTCTGGATTCATTCGGGATGGCTCACCATGACCGGAAGAACCAACGCCCGTCTGCGAACCCACCGGCTGGATGACCCTGCCGGAGCACCGCTGAGGGTAGCGTCATCGGCACTGCGATCCCCCCGAAGATGCGAGACTGCCGCCATGAGCGTGACGATCATCAACGGTGGGACCCAGGGGCTGGGCGAGGCGGTGGCCAGGAAACTGGCCGCGGCGGGTGCGGACGGGCTGGTTCTCGCCGGTCGATCCGCCGACCGTGGCGAGTCCCTGGCCGCCGAGCTCACCGCGGCGGGCACGGCGACGATCTTCGTGTCGGCCGACGTGGGTGACAAGGCCGCGCCCGAGGCGATCGTCGATGCCTGTGATGCCCGGTTCGGGCGCGTCGACGGGCTCGTCAATGTGGCCGCCCACACCACACGGGCCACGATCTGGACCGACACGCCGGAGCACTTCGACCGCATGTTCGCGGTGAACGTCAGGGCGCCGTACTTCCTCATCCAGGGTGCGGCCCGGCTCATGGTCCGTACCGGGTCGAGTGGCTCCATCGTCAACGTCGGCTCGACGGATAGTCACGGCGGGCAGCCCCGGCTCAGCGCCTACAGCATGTCGAAGGGGGCCCTCGCCACCATGACGAGGAATCTCGCCTATGCCCTGATGCGCCACGACATCCGGGTCAACCAGGTGAATCCGGGATGGATGGACACCCCGAGCGAGCATCGCACCCAGCGCGAACAAGAAGGAGCTCCCGAGAACTGGCTCGAGCTGGCCGTACCCGGCCGTCCCATGGGGCGGCTCGTCGAACCGTGGGAGGTCGCGAACACGATCGCGTTCTGCCTCTCGGCCGAGTCTGGCCTCATGACAGGGAACTGCATCGACATCGACCAGTCGGTGCAGGGCGCCGGGAGGGCACCCATGCCCAGCGTCGAGGAGACACCCCAGCCCTGAGCGCGCCCGCATTCCTCGCGTTCTGGTCGCGTCTTGTGACGCTGGGGGTGACGTTCTGCGGCCAGAACGGTGGTTCTTGGGGGTGCGTGGAGGAGGTCAGGTGGTGGGTTCGAGGCGCCTGACCGCGAAGGTGTCGACGCCGTCTGCGTCGAAGTCGCC
>JAOTZB010000135.1 GCA_029861625.1 Acidimicrobiia bacterium | reverse complement strand
GACCCGACGCCGGAGCCGACCCCCGAGCCGACCCCCGAGCCGACGCCGGAGCCGACTCCCGAGCCGACCGTCACTCCCGAGCCGACCGTCACTCCCGAGCCGACGCCGGAGCCGACGCCCGATGGCGATGGCACGTCCGGCGGGCCGACTGCCGGCCAATGGGCGCAGCTCCGGGCCTGCGAGTCCGGTGGCAACTATGCCATCGACACCGGGAACGGGTACTTCGGCGCATACCAGTTCTCCCAAGCCACCTGGGACTGGATCGCGTCGCTTCACCTGCCTGACCTGGTCGGCGTGAAGCCGAGCCTCGCGTCGCCGGCCCAACAGGATCTCCTCGCCCTCAAGCTCTACGAGGCGAGCGGCGCCGGAGTCTGGCCGACGTGCGGACAGTTCCTGTCCTGATCGCTGCATGCGTCTGACCCCGGCGGCGGTTCGTGAGCTCCTCGACCGCCACGGGATAACGCCCAGCCGGGCGCTCGGTCAGAACTTCATGGTCGATCCGAACACGATCGATCGCATCGTTCGGCTCGCCGGCATTCACCGCGACGATGCAGTGATCGAGATCGGAGCCGGCGTCGGGTCGCTCACCGTGGCCCTCGCCGAGACGGGCGCCCGGGTCGTCGCCCTGGAGGCCGACCGGCACCTGCTGGGCCCGCTTCGCGAGGTCATGGCCGACCACGACGTCGACATCGTGCATGCCGACGCCATGACGTTCGACTGGCTCGACCATCTCCAGGGCGAGGAGCATTGGAAGCTGGTTGCCAATCTCCCGTACAACGTCGCCACGCCGCTCGTGCTCGAGGTCCTCGATCGGGTACCGACGATCGTGGAGCTCACGTTCCTGGTCCAGCGCGAGGTCGCCGAACGGCTCGTCGCTCCGGCAGGGAGTCGCACCTACGGCGTCCCCTCGCTGCGGGTCGCCTATTGGGCGACGGCCGAGATCGTCGCCAGGATCCCGGCAACGGTCTTCCACCCGAGGCCGCGGGTCGAATCTGCGCTCGTGCAGCTGGTGCGCCGGCCGGCGCCCGCCGCCGATGCACCTCTCGGGCCGCTCTTCGAGCTCATCCGAGCCGCATTCGGCCAGCGGCGGAAGATGTTGCGGCGATCGCTGGGGCACGTGGTCACCATCGAGCAGTTCGCGGCCGCCGACGTCTCACCCGAGGTGCGGCCCGAGACACTCGAGCTCGGCGACTGGGATCGCCTGGCACGTGTCGTTGCGGGCAGCGCGTCGTGACGATCCTCGTTGCCGACGCGAAGCTGACCACCTCGCTACGGCTCACCGGCGTCCGACCCGACGGCTATCACCTCATCGAGGCCGAGATGGTCACGGTCGACCTGGCCGATCGGCTCGAGATCACGCCGGGCGACGGGCTCGAGATCGTTGGCGGCGACCGCTCGCTCGGGGCCGACGACGACAACCTCGTCCGCAGGGCGCTCGCGCTCGTGGGAGCGACGGCCCATGTGCGCCTCGAGAAGCACATCCCGGCCGGCGCCGGCCTCGGGGGCGGGTCAGCCGACGCCGCGGCCATCCTGCGATGGGCCGATCAGACCGACCGGGAGACCGCGGCGATGCTCGGTGCCGATGTGCCGTTCTGCGTGGTGGGGGGCCGAGCACGGGTGAGCGGCATCGGTGAGATCGTCGAGCCGCTCGACCATGTGCAGCAGACGTTCACGCTCTTCACCCCTTCGTTCTCGTGCTCGACTCCGGCCGTCTACGCGGCGTGGGACGACCTCGGGGGACCGGCGGGTGACAACGGCAATGATCTCGAGCCGGCTGCGCTGGTCGTCGAACCCCGGCTCGCGGAGGCGCGCGACCGCATCGTGGCGGCGACGGGGCGCAGGCCACGGCTGGCCGGCAGCGGTTCGACGTGGTTCCTCGAGGGTGTCCATCGCGATCTCGGAGGTCGCATCGTGACGACCACACCCGGGGCGGGATCGGCTCGGGCGATCTGATCGCCGTGGTCGTGAGGCGGCGAAGCGGCTACTTGCCGCGGGCACGCCGCTGATGGCGGGTGCGGCGAAGCATCTTGCGGTGCTTCTTCTTGCGCATGCGCTTGCGGCGTTTCTTGATGAGCGATCCCATAGCTGCGGGAACACTACCTTGCTGCCGACTGGCCCCCAACCCGGGAGCGCGCACTGCGTCGATTCGGCCGGCACAGCTCGGCGGCCGATGGCTCGCGGTGATCACGGGGGTCGACCAGTAGGCTCGTCCTCTGGTAGCGCTGGCGAGCAGTGCCCGGTAGTTCAACTGGCAGAACGCCTGACTTTGGATCAGGAGGTTGGAGGTTCGAGCCCTCCCCGGGCAGCGAGGGGTGTGCCACTCCTGCCCCGTTCACGGCTAGACAAGAGGGTATGACAGCGCTGTCCGCCATCGTTCTCGCCGCCGGTTCCGGTACCCGGATGCGGTCGACCCGGCCCAAGGCCCTGCACATGTTGTGCGGCAAACCGATGCTCTCCTATGTGCTCGAGGCACTCCGGCCGCTCGACCTCGATCGCATCATCGTCGTCGTCGGTGTGGGCGCCGAGCAGGTCTCGAAGAAGCTGGTCGTGATAGCACCCGACCTCCCGATCGAGCTGGTCGAACAGCCCGAGCCGAACGGCCCCGGCGCTGCCGCCGCTCTCGCCCTCGCATCGTTCGACGATGCGCACGCCGGCGACGACGACGACGTCCTCGTCGTTCCGTCCGACACGCCGCTCGTTCGGACAGAGGTAATCGAAGGAATGGTCCGCACCCACCGGGCCACCGACGCCACGGCAACCGTGTTGGGTGCAGTGTCCGACGAGCCGATCGGCTACGGGCGGCTGTTCGACGGTCGTGCCGGCGAGGTCGGCGGCATCATCGCTCATGCCGACAGCGCGGGGACGGGCGTTGCCGGCGACGTCGCGCTCGGCCTGTTCTGCTTCCGCCGATCACTGCTGCCGGCGAGCCTCCGGCGCGTGCAGCCGGACACACGGACAGGCGAGATCCCGCTCACCGGCGCGGTGCAGGTGCTCCACGACACCGGGCACCGAACCGTGCTCCACCGCATCGACGATCCGATCGAGTCCCTCGGTGTCAACAACCGCGTCGAACTGGCGGCGGCAGAGGCCGAACTGCGCCGCCGCACCAACCGGCACTGGCTGGAACGGGGCGTGACCATGGTCGATCCCGACCGCACCTACATCGACACCACGGTCGAACTGGGTGCCGACGTCACGTTGTTCCCCGGCACATTGCTCCAGGGATCCACGGTGATCGGTGTCGGTGCCGAGATCGGCCCCGACACGCGACTCGTCGACTGCGCGATCGGCCCGGGCGCGGTGGTCGCCAAGACGATGGCTCGCGACGCCGAGGTCGGTGCGTCGGCAGAGGTGGGTCCGTTCGCCGTTCTCGAGCCGGGAGCCTCGATCGAAGCCGGCCGTGTCACCGGGCCGTTCCACGTCGCCGGCGCCGACCCGATCGACGACGACTGACCGCGTTCGCCGACCGGCCGAGGTAGCAGCCAACGTCTCACCGCAGCGCTAGGGTGCGATTGCTGCCAGCGAACCCGGAGGAACACGTGGAACTGGTGACCAAGAAGCGTCTGCACGTCGTGTCCGGGCGGGCCAATCCACTGCTGGCGGAGGCGATCGCATCGGGGCTCGGCATCACCCTCGGCGACCCGAACATCGCCGAATTCTCCAACGGCGAGCTGCACTGCCGATACGGCGAGTCGATCCGGGGCAGCGACGTCTTCATCGTGCAGTCGCACACGGCCTACGGTACGTCGTCGATCAACGACAGCATCGTCGAGCACCTCATCATGGTCGACGCCGCCCGCCGGGCGTCGGCCAAGCGCATCACCGCGGTCTGTCCGTTCTTCGGCTACGCCCGCCAGGACCGCAAGGCCGAGGGTCGCGAGCCCATCACCGCCAAGATGATGGCCAACATGTTCCGCGCGGCCGGCGCCAGCCGCATGGTTGCCGTCGACCTCCACTCCGGTCAGATCCAGGGGTTCTTCGACGGTCCGTGGGACCACCTCACCGCGATGCCCGTCCTGATCGATCATCTGCGGAGCCTCGGCGACGACCTCGTCATCGTCTCGCCCGACGCCGGCCGCGTGAAGGTCGCCGAGCGGTATGCGAACCAGCTCGGCGCCGACCTCGCGATCGTGCACAAGCGGCGGGTCAAGGGCCTGAAGAACGGGGTCGAGGCGAAAGACGTCGTAGGCGAGGTCGAGGGGCGGCTCTGCGTGCTCATCGACGACATGATCGACACGGGCGGCACCATCGTCGCCGCGGCCGAGCAGCTGATCGAGAAGGGCGCATCATCGGTCGTCGCCGCGACCACCCACGGTGTCTTCTCGGGTCCCGCGGTCGACCGCATCAAGAACTCGATGATCGAGAAGGTCGTGCTCACCGACACCCTGCCGCTCCCGCCCGAGAAGCAGCTTCCGAAGTTCGAGGTCGTGTCGGTTGCCCCGATCATCGCGGCCGCCATCGACGCCGTGTTCGAGGACACGTCGGTCAGCGACATCTTCGGGGGCAGGAACCTCGCGTAACTCCGGCGGCGGCTCGGTAGGCTATCGGGTCGTTTCACGCAGATCTTCTCCGGAGTCTCCCCATGGCTGAGCTCGTGCTCACAGCAGAAACAGGCCGCGATCTCGGCACTCGCCCGACGCGGCGGCTACGGCGCGAAGGCAAGGTGCCCGGGGTTGTCTACGGCCTGGGTACGGACCCCGCGACCATCAGCGTCGACTACGGCGACCTGCGCGCCGTGCTCACCTCCGATGCAGGTCTCAACGCCTTGATCGAACTCGATCTGGACGGTGAGCGTCTGCTCTGCATCGTCAAGGACCTGCAGCGCGATCCGGTGCGGCACGACGTCACTCACGTCGACTTGATCCGCATCGACGTCGATGTCGAGGTCGAGGTCGACGTGCCCATCCTGTTGGTCGGCGACGCCCGCAAGGTCACCGACGAGAGCGGCATGGTCGATCAGGCGATGTTCAGTCTCTCGATCTACTCGAAGCCCGGTGCGATCCCGAACGAGTTCACCATCGACATCTCCGAGATGGAGATCAACGACAGCATCCGGGTCGCCGACGTCGACCTGCCGTCCGGCGTGCGAACCGAAGTCGATCCCGACGAGGCCGTTGTGCTCGCCTCGGTCACCCGCTCCACCCTCGAGACCATCGCGGAGGAAGAGGCGATCGAGGCCGAAGCCGTGGCCGTGGCCGAGGCCGAAGCCGGCGAGGCGATCGAGGGCGAAGAGCCGGCCGAGCCCGGCGACGCCAGCGACGACTGATCGTCGACGATGGCCGTCTTCGGCCGGGAGCGCCGCGGCCGAGATCGAACGGGAACACCTGCTGATCTGTTGGTGATCGGTCTCGGGAATCCCGGTGAGCAGTACGCTGGTTCGCGCCACAACGTCGGTGCCCGCACCGTCGATGTCTTGACGTTGCGCCACGGTGGCCGCCTCCGAAAGTCCAAGGAGTACTCGCTGACGGACCAGCTCCGGATCGGCGACGCCAATGTGGCCGTCGCATTCCCTGTCACCTTCATGAACGACTCCGGCCGTGCTGCTTCCGCCCTGGTGCGGCGGTACGGCATCGACGATCTCGAGCAGATGGTGGTCGTGCACGACGAGCTCGATCTCGAGCCCGGTGTCGTGCGGGTGAAGCTCGGAGGTGGCCTGGCGGGTCACAACGGGCTCCGGTCGATCCGCGATCATCTCCATTCGGTCGAATTCGGGCGGGTTCGCATCGGCGTCGGCAAACCTCCCGGCCGCCGTGAGGGCGCCGATCATGTCCTCCGGAAGGTTTCGAAGTCCGACCGAGAGGTGCTCGACATCGCGGTCGAGCAGGCCGCCGACGCGGTCGAATGCATCCTGGCCCACGGCTACGCCGAGGCCATGAACCGATTCAACGGCGGCCGGTGATGCTCGGTGTGCTCGCCGATCGTCTCGTCGACGACCCCGCGCTGATCGATCTCATCGGACGGCGCTCCACCGTCGTGGCGGTGGCCGAGCCCGGCCAGGCGATCACGTTGGCGGCACTGGCCCGTCACGGCGAGCGGCGACCACTGGTGGTGGTCACGGCGACGAGCAGTGACGCCGACCGACTCGTCACCGACATCGGCGCGTTCGTGGGCAGCGACGATGTCGAGCTGTTGCCGGCATGGGAGACACTGCCGTTCGAGCGGGTCAGCCCGACCACCGAGACGATGGGCCGCAGGGTCAGGCTGCTGTCGCATTTGCGGAGCGGGGTCGGGCCGGCCGTGGTGGTCGCACCCGTGCGTGCGGTCGTTCAGCAGCTCGCGCCGGGGGTCGGCCACATCGAGCCGATCCTGGTCGGGGTGGGCGACCGAATCGATCCCCACGAGCTCCTCCAGGACCTCGTGGCCTGGGGATATCGACGTGATGTCCAGGTCGAACACCGAGGCGACGTCGCACTCCGCGGCTCGATCCTCGACGTGTTCCCTTCCACCGGCTCGGCGCCGGTCCGCATCGACCTCTGGGGGGACGAGGTCGATCGCATGACCGAGTTCTCGATCGCCAACCAGCGATCGACGATCGCTCGGGCCGAGGTCGAGCTGCTCCCGGCTCGCGAGCTGATGCCCGACGACGATGTCCGCGCCCGCGCCGAGGAGCTCATCGGGTCGGCGCCGTGGGGTCGCGAGCACTGGCAGCGGTTGTCCGACGGCGAGTTCTTCGACGGGATGGAGTCGTGGCTGCCATGGCTCACGGACCGGGCCGAGTCGTTCTTCGAGCTGCTCGACGCCGACGCCCAGATCGTGTTGATCGATCCTTCCCGACTGCGGGGCCGAGCCGGCGATTTGTTGGCCGAGGAGCACGACCTGGCAGCGTCGCTGGCCCGTACCTGGGATCTCGTCGACGACGCCGGCATGCCCCGATTGCACCTGGGCCTCGACGAGCTCCTGGCTCGCAGCGATGCGCCCGTCCGCACGATCTCCACCGTCGCCGACGGACCTGACGTGCCGACGGTCGTGGCGTCGGGCCCGGCGCCGTCGGCGGCCGAAGGTGCGGGGCCGATCCATCAGCTCCGGCAGCTGCTCCACGACGGGTATCACGTCGTCGTCACCGGCGACGGCGCCGGATCGGCCGACCGCCTCCACGCTCATCTGGTCGATGAGGGTCTCGAGCTGGCAACCGACCCCGACCGGATCGACCGGCCGGGCGGCCATCTGGTGGTCGTGGCGCTCGAACGTGGTGTCGTGTTGTCGGAGTCGAAGGTCGCGATCGTTACGGAGTCCGACCTGACCGGCCGCCGGCGGACCCACCGCCGTCTCCGCCGACCCCGCGCCGAGGCTCAACGGTTCTTCGACGACCTCGCGCCCGGCGACTACGTGGTGCACCAACACCACGGCGTCGCCCGCTACGACGGCATGGTCACCAGGGCCATCGGCGGGGTCGAGCGCGACTACCTCCTCCTCGAGTACCGAGGCGGCGACAAGCTCTACATCCCGTCGGACCAGATCGACACGGTGCGCCACTACACGGGAGGCGAAAGTCCGAGCCTGAGCCGCATGGGCGGCAGCGACTGGCAGAAGACGAAGGGTCGGGTGCGGTCGGCGGTGGCCGAGATCGCCCAGGAGCTCGTCGTGCTCTACCAGCGCCGGATCACCACGACCGGTCACGCGTTCGCGTCCGACACGCCGTGGCAGCGCGAGCTCGAGGGTTCCTTTCCCTTCCAGGAGACGCCCGACCAGCTGGTGGCGATCGAGGACGTGAAGGCTGACATGGAACACGATGAGCCGATGGACCGCCTCGTCGTGGGCGACGTCGGCTTCGGCAAGACCGAGATCGCCATCCGCGCGGCGTTCAAGGCCGTGCAGGACGGCAAGCAGGTCGGTGTGCTCGTGCCGACCACGCTGTTGGCCCAACAGCACCACCAGACATTCGCCGACCGGGTGGCGGCCTATCCGGTGCGGGTCGAGGCACTCAGCCGATTCCTGAGCCCCAAGCAGGCCAAGGCCATCGTCGCCGACGTCGAATCCGGCGAGGTCGACATCGTGATCGGCACCCATCGCATGCTGTCGGGCGACGTGAAGTTCCGCGACCTGGGTCTGCTGATCGTCGACGAGGAGCAGCGCTTCGGGGTCACCCACAAGGAGGCCATCAAGCAGCTGCGGGCCGAGCTCGACGTCCTGACGCTGACTGCGACACCGATTCCACGCACGCTCGAGATGAGCCTCACGGGCATCCGCGACCTCACCGTGCTCAACACTCCACCGGCCGAGCGGCAACCGATCCTGACCTACGTCGGCGAGTACGACGAGCGCGCCGTCTCGGAAGCGATCCGGCGTGAGCTCCTGCGCGACGGCCAGGTGTTCTTCGTGCACAACCGCGTCATGGACATCGAGCTGGTGGCCGAGGACCTCCGCCGGCTCGTCCCCGAGGCCCGGATCGCGATCGCCCACGGTCAGATGGACGAAGCCCGGCTGGAACAGGTCGTGTACGACTTCTGGGACGGTGCCTACGACGTGTTGGTGTGCACGACGATCATCGAGTCCGGGATCGACATGCCGACCGTCAACACCTTGGTGGTCGACCGGGCCGATCTGATGGGTCTCGGGCAGCTCCACCAGCTCCGTGGTCGGGTGGGTCGGTCGGGGAGCAGGGCCTACGCCTACCTGTTCACGCCCGAGGATCGGGTGCTCACCGAGGAGGCGTACGAACGGCTGAAGACCATCGGCGAGGCGACCGAGCTCGGCTCCGGCTTCAAGATCGCGATGCGCGACCTCGAGATCCGAGGCGCCGGCAATCTCTTGGGCAGCGGGCAGTCGGGCCACATCGCCGCCGTCGGCTACGACCTGTACTGCCAGATGGTCACCGAGGCGGTGGCGGAGCTGAAGGGCGAGACACGCGAGCCGCCCGTCGAGGTCAGCCTCGATCTGCCCGTCGACGCGCATCTGCCGGCCGACTACGTCGAGAAGGAGGCGCTTCGGCTCGAGGCGTACCGGCGACTCGCCGCGGTCGAGACGCTCGACGAGGTCGCCGACATCAGGGCGGAGTGGAAGGACCGGTACGGCCCGATCCCCGACGCGGGGCAGTCACTGCTGTCCATCGCCCGGTTGCGAGCAGAGTGCCTGCGGGTCGGTGTCACCGACGTCGCCGTTTCCAAGGGTCCGGGCTTCGGCGGGCCGAAGTGGGTCGCCAAGATCTCGCCCATCCGGTTGCGGATCAGCAAGTCGATGCGGCTCGATCGCGTGTACAAGGGATCGAAGTACCGCGATGAGTCGCGCGTGCTCCACCTCGCATTGCCGACGTCGGTCGACGCCCCCGACCGCATCAGCGACGCGCTCGCCGAGCTGGCTCCCGATGACACCGCCGCGGCGGCGGGCTGACCGCACGATCGGCACCGGCGTGATGGCGGACACCAGTGCCGTGCGGCCTACCATGCGCCGGGTGAAGCGTCGACTGATCGTCCTCGCCGGTGTCATTGCCGCGCTGGCCGCAGCGTGTGGCTCGTCCGTGCCGGCCATCGAGATCGGCGACTTCTCGATCGACCGCGGCGACCTCGATCAGCTCATCGACGATCGGCTCGCCGAGCTCGAGGAGCAGGGCATCCCGGCCGACAACGTGGCCACCATGGACATCGTCGCCGAGTACCTCACCGAGCAGGGTCGCATCCAGCTCGTCGTCCAAGCTGCGGACGAGTACGGCATCGACCAGCCCGTATCCACCATCGAGGACGCCGCGCTGGTCTTCGACGAGATCAACGTCTTGCTCACCGCCGAGGGTGTCGACCCTGCCACGGTCGATCTGTCGGCTGTGGTCCAGTGCTCGCGGCACATCCTGGTCGCGTCGCTCGACGAAGCCCAGTCGGTGCTCGATGCGCTCGCCGACGGGGAGGACTTCGCCGCGCTCGCCGCATCGTCGTCGTTCGATC
>JAOTZB010000134.1 GCA_029861625.1 Acidimicrobiia bacterium | reverse complement strand
CGCAGGGGCACTCGATCTCGTAGCCGGCGTCACCATCGAGAAGCAGCTGGTCGAGCTGGCCCGCCAGCCGGCGCTGCTCGTGCTGTTGCCGGGGTATCTGGCCGCGGCCGGCGCCCTCGGAGGAATCCTGTCGAGCCGGCTGTCGAGCAAGTTCCATCTCGGCCTGCTCGACGCGACCTCCATCCCGGCCCGACCCGCCCGCGGCGACATCGGTGCGACCTTCATCTTGTCGGTGCCGGTGTTCGCGTTCACCGCGATCGCCGCGCACATCGGCGCCGGACTCTTCGATCTGGCGAGCCCCGGGTCTGTTCGACTCGTGGCGGTTGCGGTGCTCGGAGGGCTCGCGGTGACCTTCCTGGTCGTCGTCGTCGCCTACTACGGCACCATCGCCGCCGTGCGCTTCGGGGTCGATCCCGACACGTACGGCATCCCGTTGGTGACCTCGATACTCGACCTCGTCGGCGCGTTCACGTTCGTGCTGGCGATCGAGTCGCTGGTGCTGTCGTGACGTCGAGGTGTCGCCGGGCCGTCCCGAGCCCTGAGGGTCGGGGAGCCGAACGAGAACCCCGCCAGCCGAGGGCTCGGCGGGCGATAGTGTGCGAGGAGCACTGATGGACGACAAGCCCCGCAACCTCCGAACCATGCTCGCCGAGGCCAAGGACCTCTCAGAGCTCATGGTCGATCTCGGGTATGCCGCGCTGTACTTCAACGATCCCGAGATGGCCGAGGAGGTCGACGAGCTCGAGGACGACATGAGCGAGCTGGTGCAGGACATGCGCCGGGTCTGCATCATGGCCGTTCGCCACCCACGCGATGCCGAGGGCATGTCGTCGGTGCTCCAGGTCGTGAGCGCCATCGAGCGGATCGCGAACGATGCCGTCGACATCGCTCGAATCGTCACCCACAAGCTCGGCATCCCGACCGAGCTGGTTGCCGACCTCTCCGACGCCGAGGAGGTTTCGCACCGCGTGCTCGTCTCCGACGGGTCGCACATGGCCAACGTGCCGCTCTCGGCGCTCGAGCTGCCGGTTGCGACCGGCCTCCGGGTCATGGCCATCAAGCGGGGCCGCGAATGGATCACCGATGTCGAGGGCGACCAGGTGCTGACGCCGGCCGACGTCTTGTTCCTCCGGGGTTCGCCCGCCGGCATCACCAGGCTGCGCGAGCTCGCGGCGGCTCCGGTGTGGACGCCGCCGATGCCGACCGAGGATCCGTGGCTCTCCGACCTCGATCGGGCGGTCGACGTCCTGGTCGAGATGAAGAACCTGTCCGAGGTCGCGGTCGGGCTGGCCTATTCGGCGCTCGTGCTCGGCGACCGTCGTCTCGCCGCCGAGGTCAGGCACCTCGAGAACCGACTCGACGAGATGAACGACCGACTCGAGCTCTGGGTCCTGCGAGCGGCCAAGGAGGATCTCGACCCGTCCCCGTTGCGGGGCCTGCTGCACCTGTCGAGAGCCGCGGAGGACATCGGCGACCAGGCCCAGCAGATGGTCTGGTTGATCGAGCAGGGAGAAGAGGTCCACCCCATCCTCGGAATCGCGTTGGGCGAGAGCGACGACGTCGTCACCGAAGTACCGATCGCCACCGGTTCACCGGCCGACGGTGCGAGCCTCGCCGAGCTCCAGCTCAACATCGAGCCCGGATTCACCGTTCTCGCCATCCGTCGGGGCGGGCGCTACGTGTACCGACCGCGCGGCCACGTCCACCTCGAAGCCGGCGACGATGTCATCGCGAGCGGCCCCGACGAGGGGAGGGCCGCGCTCGCCGGGCTCTGCGGGTGGCGTCTGGTGGTCGACGAGGAAGCGGGCACCAGCGAGCTGGTGCCTTCGGTGGCTCGATAGCCTCACCCAATGGCCGATCCGCTGCGTCTGATGACCGTGCACGCCCACCCCGACGACGAGGCGTCGAAGGGTGCGCCGACCGTCTCGAGGTATGTCGAGGAGGGTGTCGAGGCCTCGCTGGTCTGCTGCACCGGTGGCGAGGAGGGCGATGTCGTCAACCCGGCGATGGACCGGCCCGGGATCCGCGAGCGGCTCCCCGAGGTGCGGCTCGAGGAGCTCCGGCAGGCCGCCGAGATCATCGGCTACGCCAGGGTGCACATGCTCGGCTTTCGCGACTCGGGGATGCCCGACACCCCCGCCAACGAACATCCGCGGTCGTTCGCGGCGGTTCCGCTCGACGAGGCCGTCGCAGAGCTCGTTGCCCACATCCGCACCGAGCGACCGCATGTCGTCATCACCTACAGCGACGATCAGCAGGGCTACAGGCACCCCGATCACCTCCGCGTGCACGACGCGACCGTTCCCGCGTTCCACGCCGCAGCCGACGAGTCGGCGTTCCCCGATGCCGGGGACCCGTGGCAGCCGCTGAAGCTCTACTACTCCACGTGGGCGCGTGCTCGGATCGACGCGTTCCACCAGGCCTTTCTCGAGAACGATCTCGAGTCGCCGTACGACGAGCGATGGTTCGAGCGTGAGTCGCATGATCACCGCATCACGACGCGGATCGAGATCGCCGCCTGGTACGAGCGTCGCAGCCATGCCCTCCGTGCTCACGCGACCCAGGTCGATCCCAACGAGAAGTTCTGGTTCGGGCTCACCGACGACCTCGCGGCTGCCGCCTATCCGTGGGACGACTACATCCTCGCCCACAGCGAGCTGCCCACCGACGTGCCCGAGACCGACCTGTTCGCCGGCGTGCGCGACCTGGTCGCCTCGTGAGGTATCTCACCGACGAATGGTTCGAAGCCGTCCGCGAGGCGGGCGCCCGGCTACCACGGCGCGACGGCTTCGACCTTGTGATCGACGTCGAGGTGGCGGGCAGCCCCGACGGCAAGGTCCGTTATCACGAGGTGTGGCAGGCCGGTCGACTGGCCGAGGTCGCGGCGGGCAAGCACCCCGACGCGCAGTGCTCGTTCGCCCTGAAGTACCCCGACGCCATGGCGCTCGTCTCGGGCGAGCTCGACGCCCACGTCGGCTACATGCAGGGTCGGTTGAAGGTCGACGGCGCCTACGAGCGCTGGCTCTACGACTTCCGGCCGCTGCTCGCGAGCGCTGAGTACCGCGAGCTCACCGCGGCCGTGGCCGACGCCACCGACTTCGACTGACTCAGCGACCGGCTTGTTGGGCGGCGCGCAGCCTCGCATAGCCGATCCGGTCGGCACCGCTCCGGTCGACGAGATCGGCGAAGTCACGGTCGTTGGTGACCAGCTCGTACTCCTCGACTCGGCGGGCCCACGCCGGATCGAGGTCGCGGAGCTCGGGCGTCTCGATCGCCGGCTGGATGCAGATCTCGGTGACACCGGGTTCGAGATCGAAGATCACCTGTTCGAGGATCTGGCGAGGGGGCCGGCGCCCGATTCCGACGACTCGGTCGGGGCTGAGGATTCCGGCGTCGCGGGCCAGGTCGCGGAAGGGAAAGCCGACCGCCGTCTGCGACTCGATGTCGTCGAGGCGGACGGGAAGGGCCATCTCGACCGCCAGCTCGAGGTAGACGTCGAAGAACTCGGGTCGCTGGATGAGCGCGCCGAGGTGTGAGTCGAGGTGGGTGATGTCGAAGCCCCACAGGATGGCCCGCTCGATCTGGGCCCGGCACTCGCGGCGGACCTCCTCGGTGTCGGCGTGGTCCCACAGGTCGGCGACGGTCCGGGGGAACCCGCCGTCGCCGTCGAGCAGCGACGGGGCATAGGTGATCGGACCCCAGCGGTACAGGTCGAGCTCGGCGTTGAGCGTGAGGTGGACGCCGACGTCTTCGCCTCGATAGTGAGACGCCGCGGCTCGGGCCCAGGGACACGGGACCATGAGCGTCGCCCCGGTGGCCAACCCGTTGCGCATGGCTTCGTAGACCGCGACGTTCGCCGCGTGGGTACGCCCGAGGTTGTCGCACGTCAGGATCACGAGACAGTCGTCGGCGCCATATCCGAGCCGGTCGGCCAGTGCGGTCACGGGGTCAACCTATCGCCGGTGAGGGAGCACCACGGCAGCGTTCGCGGGACCGCGTCAGGTGCAGGCGGACCACAGTCCGACGCCCCGGGCCCTGGCGTCGGCCTCGGCGCCCGCGAACAGCGGAGCGTGCACAGTGTTCGGCTCGATGGCGAGGATCTCGGCGTATCCGGCCTCGACGAGGGCGAGGTTGACCAGCAGGTCGTCGTCGACCCGGGTGACGTACGCGAGCAGTCGGTCGTAGGCGTCGCGCGACTCGACGTCGCGCGCGAGCACGACCCTCGTGCCGGGTGGCAACAGGTCGTGCACGTAGGCCGACGCCTCGGGGCCGAAGCACTCGGCCCCATCGGGCGGATGGGCGATCTCGGGCGTGTCGATGCCGATGAGGCGTACCGACTCGCGGCGCCCGTCGATGTCGACCTCGACGGTGTCGCCGTCGACGACGCGGGTCACGACGGCTTCGCCCGGGCGCCGGGACTCGGCGACGCCGCCCGGATCGACGGGCGCGCAGGCACCGGCGAGCGCCAGCATGATCAGCGCGAGCAGGATGACGACGCGCCCCGAGGGCACGACTCAGGCGGCGCGGCGGAACGGAGCGGGCGGGTCGTCGTCGCCGGCGCGGCGGGCGTCGGCCAGCGCCGCCCGGGCCCGGGCCAGGCCGTCGAGGCCGGTGACCTTGGTCCGGGTGTCGATCCGCCAGCTCCGGGGGGTATCGATGAGGGTCAACTGCTGCTTCATGTCTCGAACCTAACGATGAGGTGTGACAGTCTCGGGGGAAGCAGTCGATCGGTAAGCTACCTCGTGGCGTCGACCCTTGCCCCCCGTGGTGCCGTGTGGCCCTGATCCCGGTCCGTCACCGTCTTTTCCCGGGCGGTGCGGCACTCATACCACTCGTCCTCGCCGTCGGTTGTGCCAGTGCCGACCCCGGCATCGGTGGCGACCGACCACCCACCGTGACCACCGGGAACCTCCCGGCCGAGCTCGAGCCGCAGGATGTCGATTCCGACCGTCCCGATCCGCCCGGCGTGGCGGTCGTCGTCACGAGGATCATCGACGGCGACAGCTTCGAGCTCTCGATCGACGGGCGGGACGACGAGGCACGGCTGATCGGCGTCAACGCACCCGAAGGCGAGGAGTGCTTCGGCGATGCCGCTCGTGCGGGCTTCTCCGATCGCATCACCGGCGAGGAGGTCTTCATCGAGACCGCCGGCCCGGAGCGAGACGATTTCGGCCGGTTGCTGGTCTACGTCCATGCCGGTTCGCTGCTGGTCAACGAGCAGCTCGTCGTCGATGGCCTCGCTGTGGCCCGGGACCAGTCGGGCCATCGCCTCGCCGAGGACTTCGAGGCCGCGGAAGCCACGGCCCGCGACGGAGAACGCGGGCTGTGGGCACCCGACGCCTGTGGCGAGCCGACGACCGCTGCGGTGGTCATCGCCGACATCGAACCCGATGCGCCCGGCCGTGACAACGAGAATCCCAACGGCGAGTGGATCGACATCCGCAACACCGGTGAAAGCGCGGCCGATCTGTCGGGCTGGGTCGTGAAGGACGAATCCACCCGTCACCGCTTCGAGCTCGAGGCGGACTTCGTCCTCGCAGCTGGTCAGACGGTGCGGCTGTACTCGGGCTGCGGCACGGACAGTGCCACCGAGCTGTACTGGTGCAACGTCGACGACGCCGTCTGGAACAACGGAGGCGACACCGTGTTCCTCCTCGACGCCAACGGCAGCGCGGTCGACACACTCTCCTACTGACGCCCGTTTCCCGAGCGTTCCGGCCGCGGTTGGACCGGCCGGTAGGGTGCGTCGCCATGAAGCGATACGGCATGACCATTCCGTTCCCCGGTCCACTTCACGCCCAACGTGGTGCGATCGAGGAGCTGGCCGAGCTCGGGTACACCGATGTGTGGTCGGCCGAGGCCATGGGCGAGGACGGCTTCACCCCGCTGGCACTCGCGTCGGTGTGGGCACCGTCGCTGCGGCTCGGCACGGCCATCGTGCCCGCCTTCACCCGCGCTCCCGCGGTCATGGCGCAGTCGGTCGCATCGCTGGCAACGGCGGCCCCGGGCCGGTTCGCGTTCGGCATCGGCACGTCATCGAACGTCATCGTCGAGCGGTGGAACGGGGTGCCCTTCGAGAAGCCGTACCAACGGGTTCGCGACATGGTTCGTTTCCTCAAGGCGGCGCTCGCGGGCGAGAAGGTCACCGAGGACTACGAGACGTTCAGCGTCAAGGGGTTCCGCCTCGGCGTTCACGTCGACGAGCAGCCACCCATCGTCATCGCCGGTCTGCGCGAGGGCATGCTGCGGCTCGCGGGGCGCGAAGGCGACGGTGCCGTGATCAACTGGCTGTCCGCCGACGACGTGGCCCGCGTGGCGGCGATCGTTCACGACGAAGGCGACGGCAAGGAGATCGTCGCCCGGCTGTTCGTCGTGCCCAGCGACGACCGGGCGACCGTGCTGGCCGAGGGGAAGTTCGCCATCGCGGCGTACCTCAATGTGCCGGTCTACCGGGCGTTCCACGAATGGCTGGGCCGGGGCGACGTACTCCAGGACCACTGGGATCTCTGGGCGTCCGGCGACCGCAAGGGCGCACTCGAGAAGATCCCCGACCATCTTGTCGACGAGCTGATCATCCACGGAGCTCCCGACGAGTGTCGGGCCCACATCGACCGCTATTTCGCCAACGGCGTCAGCACAGCGGCGCTGGCGATCCTGCCCGTCACCGGCGTCGACCCGACGCAGGCTGTCCGTGACCTCGCGCCGCGTCGGGGCTAGCCGTCAGGCCGTCGCCGCCTCGATGCGGTCGAGGACGGCCTCGTCGAGCCGCGCGAGCACATCGAGGGCTCCCATGTTCTCGACGACCTGTTCGGCCCGGCTGGCGCCGGTGATCACCGTCGAGACGTTCGGGTTGGCAGCACACCAGGCGATGGCGAGCTGCGACGTCGTACAGCCGAGGTCGTCGGCGATGGCCGCGAGGTTCACGATCTTGTCGTTGACGCTCGGATCGAGCACCGCATCGCGCAGCCATTCGTAGCCCGGCAGCGCGAGCCGGCTGCCTTCGGGGACACCGTCGAGGTACTTCCCGGTGAGGAGGCCCGACTTCAGGGGACTCCATGTGGTGAGTCCGATGCCGATGTCGTCGTAGAGGCGGGCGTACTCGGACTCGACCCGGCGCCGGGCCAGGAGGCTGTACTCGGGTTGTTCCACCACCGGCTTGTGCAGGTGGTGGCGGTCGGCGATGTCCCACGCCTGGCGGATCTCCTCGGCGGCCCACTCCGACGTGCCCCAGTAGAGCGCCTTGCCCGACGAGACGATGTCGCTCATCGCCCACACGACCTCCTCCATGGGGGTCTCCGGGTCGTAGCGGTGGCAGTAGACGAGGTCGAGGTGGTCGACGCGGAGACGTTCGAGCGACGGGTCGATCGCCTCGAGCAGGTACTTGCGGTTCAGGGTCTGGTTCGTGTTGACACCCTCGTGGATGCCGAAGAAGAACTTCGTCGACAACACGTAGCTGTGGCGGGGCCAGCCGAGCTCGCCGATCGCCTCGCCCATGATGTGCTCGGATTCCCCGCCGGCATAGGCCTCGGCGTTGTCGAAGAAGTTCACGCCGGCGTCCCACGCCGCCTGCATGCAGCCGAGCGCGGCGTCCTTGTCGAGCTGGGTGTCGAACGTCACCCATGATCCGAACGACAACACGCTGACCTTCAGACCGGACCGACCGAGGCGGCGGTACTGCATCTCCATCGTTGACCTTTCGTGGACTGCGGGCAGTATGCCGCCCCGGCGAGCTGCCATGACGTTCGACCCTGTCGACCGACGGGCGATCGGCGTATTCATGGGAGCAGGGCGGTAGGCGATCGCGTCGGAGGTGACGTCATGAAGCTCGAGGTCGACACCGCAATTCCGACGGCAGCGTCGGCGGACATCGAGGGCGTCATCGAGCTTCGAGACGTGGAGAGGACGTACCGCTCGGGCCGCATCGACTACCGAGCGTTGCGCGGAGTCGACCTCGACGTGGACGAGGGCGAGATGGTCGCCATCGCCGGGCCGAGCGGTAGCGGCAAGTCCACGCTGCTCAACATCATGACGGGGATCGATCGGCCGTCGGTCGGTTCGGCGACGGTCGGCGGGCGACGACTCGACGAGATGACCGAGGACGAGCTCGCGCTCTGGCGGGGTCAACACGTCGGGATCGTCTTCCAGTTCTTCCAGCTCCTGCCCACCCTGACGGCCCTCGAGAACACGATGCTCCCGATGGACTTCGCGCGCCGGGGCAGCGTCAGCGATCGCGAGATCGCCGCGCGGACCCGACTCGAGCTCGTCGGTCTCGGCGACCGGGTCGATCACTTCCCCGGCGAGCTCTCGGGCGGTGAGCAGCAACGGGTCGCGATCGCGAGAGCGCTCGCGAACGATCCACTCCTGCTCGTCGCCGACGAACCGACCGGCAACCTCGACACCGAGACGGCGTCGGCGATGCTCGACGTGCTCGAATCCGTGAACCGCGCCGGAACGACAGTCGTCTACGTCACCCACGATCCGGTCCTCAGCGTGCGTGCCCGGCGAATCGTCACACTCCGTGACGGCATCATCGTGGACGACGGCCGATGACCTCGGCGCTGACCCGCTACTCGTGGCGCCAGCTCACCCGCCACCGCGCCCGGACAGCGTTCACGATCGCGACGCTGGCGGCCGCCGTCCTCGGGGTGTGGCTGTTCGCGGCGCCTCGGGACTTCGATGCCGCGATGAACGAGAACGTCGAAGCCGACCTCCTCCATGATGCGATCCTGCGACCCGACGGCGTGACGCTCGCCGAGGACGACCTCGCCACGTTCCGGCAGGTTCCGAACGTCCAGGGCCTGGATGCCCGCGCGACCTACGTCACCGAGATGCGCGTCGGTGATCGCATCCAAGACGTGTGGCTGGTCGGCGTCAGGGACTTCGCCGATCAGCACGTCAACGTCATCGACGTCGACGCGGGTCGCGCTCCGCAGGTCGGGGAGTCGCGTCTGGAAGCCCTGACCGACCCCGTGAACTCGCTCAGCGGGCAGAGCCCGGGCCACGTCGGCGACACGGTGTTGGTCCGGTCGGCCCGATCGGGGTTCGAGCCGGTCTCGATCACGGGTGAGGGCACATCGGTGTACTTCGCCCACAACGCATCCGAGTGGATTCCCGTTCTCTATGTGCCCATCGAGGTCGTGTGGGACCTCAGCTCGTGGGGCCCCGTGTTCACGCAGGTCGAGCTGAGTGTCGCGGACCGTGACGACGCAGCGCTCGCCGTCACCATCGATGCGATCCGTGACCACCTCACCGAGGCGAAACCGTCCGTGCAGTACAACCAGCTGGTCGAGATCCGTCCGGCGGGCGAATGGCCGGGCGAGGACGACTTCGACAACTTCCTCGTCCTGTTCTGGGTGATCGCCGGTGTGTCGCTCGTGTCGGCGCTGGTGCTCGTCGCCTCGACCATGACCACCCTCATGCGGGAGCAGGCAAGGGAGATCGCGATCATGAAGAGCGTCGGTGGTCGTCGACGGCGCATCATCGCCAGCTACTCGAGCACCAGCGCGTTCTTGGGCGTCGGCGGCACCGTGGTCGGAATCGCGATCGGAATCCCGATGGCCAACCTGCTCACCGGCTACCTCGGTCAGTTCCAGGGTGTCGACCCCGGCTGGCGTGTGAGCAGGCTCGCTCTCGGGCTCAGCATCGCGGTCGGCATCGGCGCCACGCTCCTCGCGTCGATGCCTGCGCTGCTCCGAGGCACTCGGGTGACGGTGCGCGACGCACTCGGCGGATCGGGCGCAGACACGTCCTTCGGTGACTCGACCGTCGACCGGCTGCTCACCCGGGCCCGCTGGTTGCCACGCACCGCACAGCTCGGCGTCCGGGGGGTCGCGAGACGCAAGACACGCAGCCTCGCGACCCAGCTCCAGATCGGCCTCGCCGTGGGGATGTTGCTCGGC
>JAOTZB010000133.1 GCA_029861625.1 Acidimicrobiia bacterium | reverse complement strand
ACGAGCCACAGGAGATCGGCATCGTGGTCGCGGTCGCCGGTCGCGGTGCCGGGCCGACCATGGTCGGCGCTACCGCTCATCGATGTCCTGGTCGAAAAACCCGCCGGGATCGTCGACGGCGGGATCGAGCATGCCCTCCGCGCCCAGGTTCTGGTTCTCGCCGGCGCCGATGGTGTCGAGCGGATTGCCCTGGAGCCGCTGCCGACCCTGCTCGACGACCTGCCGGGTGCGATCGAGGATGATCTCGAAGCTGCCGAGCTTCTGGTCGCAGTAGTCCTCGACCTCGAGACGGATCCGCCGGGCCTCGGCCTCGGCGTTGTCGATGATCTGGCGAGCACGCGAGTCGGAGGCCTTCACGACCTCGGTGCGCTGCACCATCCGCTCGGACCTGGCCCGGGCCATGTCGAGGATCTCGTCGCCCTCGCGGCGAACCCGCGCGAGGAACTCCTCGCGCTCCTTGAGCAGCCAGCGTGCGGCCCGCAGCTCGTCGGGCAGGACGGCGAGTGCCTCGTTGAGTATCTCGAGCACCTCTTCCTTGTTGATCATCGACGAAGCCGAGAGCGGCATCGGTCGGGCCGCCTCGATGAGGTCGGCGACGCGGCGCAACAACGCCTCGACCTGCGGCGCGTCGTAGGCAGGGGCGCTCGAGGCCGGCGGCCGTGCGGGTGGGGATCGGTCGTCGGGGTAGCTCACAGGTCGTACCTCTCCGCCAACATCCGCGCGACAACGGGTGGGACCATCGACGAGACATCGCCGCCGAAGCGGGCGATCTCACGAATGAGCTTCGATGCCACGAAGGACTGCGCCGATGCCGACGGGATGAACACCGTCTCGACCCCGGCCACTGCCTGATTCATCTGGGCCATCTGCAACTCGCTCTCGAAGTCCGAGACCGCCCGGAGCCCCTTCACGATGAAATCACACTTCTGCTCCATCGCGAGGTCGACCACCAGAGTCGAGAACATGGTGGAGGTCACGTTCGGCAGGTGTGCGAAGCACTCCTTGAGCATGGCCTCACGGTCTTCGAGCGAGAAAAGTGGTTCGCCCTTCTGCGGGTTCCGCATGGCCGCGACGACGACCTCGTCGAAGAGCCGCGCGGCGGTCTCGACCAACTCGACGTGGCCGTTGTGGACCGGGTCGAACGACCCTGGATACAGAACCCGTGTCACCAACTCACTCCGGACCTTCGGTGGAGGAATCTGCCCTCCGTGCCAGCTCGACCACGGTAGCGGCATACCGGCCCTGCTTGAACGACTCCCACGAATGGCCGAGCGGGATGACGCGATCGGACTCGACGACGATGACCTCGGCGTGGACCCGATCCAGAACGTCTGCCCATCGGTCGAACCGGTACGGCGGGTCGAGGATCGCGACGTCGAACGAGCCGGCCGTGTCGAGGAAGGTCAGTGCGTCCAGGGCCACGATGGTGGCATCGTCCCCGAGCTCGAGCGCGTCGACGTTGCGGCGGAGCACGTCGATCGCGCCCGTCGATCGCTCGACGAAGGTGACATGGGCGGCGCCCCGTGACAGAGCCTCGATCCCCATGGCGCCGCTGCCGGCGAAGAGGTCGAGGACGTGGGCGCCGGCGATGCCGCCCGCGCTGTAGAGGGCGTTGAAGACCGCCTCGCGGACGCGTTCACCGGTGGGGCGCACACTGTCGTCGGGAGGTACCTCGATCCGTCGGCCCTTGGCCGAGCCGGCAACGACTCGCATGGGCGACGACGGTAGCGCCGCACGGGTCGACGCCGACGGGCTGATGAGTGTCAGAGATGGTGCAGATCGGTGCTGCCGGGCTCGACGCTCTCCTCACAGGTGGGGCACCAGACCCGCATCTCGAGATCGGTTCCACATGCGTCGTGAACCGGGAGGTCGCCGCCGTAGCGACTGGCGCCCCATGCGGTCAGCGCGGCGATGGCCGACACGAGGGCGCGACCGTCGCCGGTGAGGGCGTAGCTCATGCGCAGCGGGCGCCGCGAGTACGGCCGGGCCGTGACCAGGCTCTCGGTCTCCAGCTGACGGAGGCGCTGGGCCAACACGTTGGTCGAGATTCCCTCGACGGTGGCCTCGATCTCACCGAATCGTTTCGCGCCGTCGACCAAGGAATCGACGATCAGCAGGGTCCAGCGATCCCCGACTGCGTCGAGTGCCTGCGCGAGCGGGGCGAGCGGGTTCACGACGTGAGGATGCCACAGCGCCGCGGTCGAGGTTGCCACGTCCTCCATCTTACCTGTAACCTGATGTTACTTGTAACTTGCAAGTCACTACTACAACACCACTTCAGAGGTCACGATGCCAACACTGCTGACCGAGCTCGCCGAGACCACTCGCCGCATCGCCGCCGCCGTCGAGCCGTCCATCGTCACGATCGGGCGCAATGCCCGCGGCACCGGGTTCGTGCTCGCGCCCGGCCAGGTGCTCACCAACGCCCACAACCTCAACGACCGCACCACATCGGTCACCTTCTCCGACGGCCGATCGGCCCAGGCCGAGCTCGTCGGCGCCGACGTCGACGGCGACCTCGTCGTCATCGCGGTCGACACCGCCGACCATGCTCCCCTCCCATGGTCCGCCACCGACATCAGGATCGGTGACATCGTCTTCGCCGCCAGCCTCGGACCGGCCGGGGTGAGAATCACCAACGGTCAGGCCAGCAACGTCGGCCGACCATTCCGCGGCCCGCGCGGCCGGCGCATCCCGGGGGGCATCGAGCACACCGCCCGTGCCGCCCGCGGCTCCTCGGGCGGCCCACTGCTCGACGTCGACGGTGGCGTGGCAGGGATCAACACGCGCCGGCTCGGCGCCGGGTTCTATCTGGCCCGACCCGCCAACGCCAAGCTCATCGAGCGCGTCACGACATTGGCGGAGGGCACCACGGTCGAACGCCCACGACTCGGCGTCGCGGTCGCAGGCCCGAAGGTCGCCGCCAAGCTGCGTTCGTCGGTCGGGCTTCCCGAACGCCGCGGATTGTTGGTCCGCGGTGTCGACGACGACTCAGCGGCCGAGCGAGCAGGCATCGCCGTCGGCGATCTGTTGGTGTCCGCAGGTGGTGTCGGGCTCGACTCGACCGATGCCCTCTTCGACAGCCTCGACACCGCTGACGACACGGTGCTGTTCACCATCGTTCGTGGCGCGGACGAGATCGAGATACCAGTGGATCTGCGGCCGGCCGCCGGCGAGGATCAGGCCTGACGGAGCCCACATCGTCGGCCACACTTGGCCCATGACCGACACTGCCACCGCAACGGAGCCCGATCTCGAAACGGCTGGCGCGCCGTTCAGTTGGCGCCGCGTCGGCGACCTGTTCCGACCGCACCGCACGCAGGTGCTCGGCGTGCTCGGGCTCGTCGTCCTCACGTCGGGGCTCGGGATCGTCAATCCGCTGTTGATCCAGCGCGTGTTCGACGACGGGCTGTTCCCGACCGGAGCCGACGGACCCGATGTCGCCACGCTCTTGACGCTCACGTCGATCATGCTCGCCGTCGCCGCGGCGGGCGGCGCGTTCGGTGTGTGGCAGACCCTCGTGACCAACCGGCTCGGCCAGCGTGTGCTCCGCGAGCTGCGCGACCGGCTCTACGCGCACCTCCAGCGGCTGTCCCTGTCGTTCTACTCGACGGCACGGACGGGCGATCTGCAATCGCGGATCACGAGCGATGTCGGCGGCGTGCAGACCACCGTGACGACGACGCTGTCATCGATCCTGTCGAATCTGGTGACCTTCGCATCGGCCATCGTGGCCATGTCGCTGCTGTCGTGGCAGCTCACCCTTCTGGCGGTCGCGACGGTGCCGTTCTTCGTCATCGCGACGAGGCGGGTCGGGCAACGCCGCGAAGCGCTCACCGGCGAGACCCAGGCTGCGACCGCCCGCATGAGCGTCATCACCCAGGAGACGTTGTCGGTCTCTGGCATCACGCTGGCGAAGCTGTTCGGCCAGCAGGACCGTGAGATCGAACGATTCGAGGACTCGAATCGCGCGCTCGCCGATGTCGCGACCCGCCAGCAGGTCATCGGTCAGTCGTTCTTCACCGTCGTGCAGACGTTCCTGGGCGTGAGCCCGGTGCTGATCTACCTCGCCGCCGGAATCCTGCTCGACAGAGGGGTGAGCGACATCTCGGCCGGCACGATCGTCGCCATCACGACGCTCCAGAGCCGGCTGTTCTTCCCGGTGGCCCGGCTGCTCGAGACCTTCGTCGAGCTCCAGTCATCGCGTGCGATGTTCCGCAGGATCTTCCGGTACCTCGACGAGGAACCCGACGTCGTCGATCGGCCCGCGCCCCGCGAGCTCGACCGCTCGACCGCACGTGGTGAGGTCACGTTCGACTCGGTCGGGTTCACCTATGTGGCCCTCGAGGGCGAGCATGCCGCACCCGCTGCCCTCGACGACATCAGCTTCAGGGCCGGCCCGGGCGAGCTGGTTGCATTCGTGGGCCCGTCCGGCGCGGGGAAGTCGACAGTGCTCAACCTCGTGGCCCGGCTCTACGACCCGACGACCGGCACCATCAGCCTCGATGGAATCGACCTGCGTGATCTGAGCCTCGCCTCGCTCGCCGACACCGTCGGTTTCGTGACCCAGGAGAGCTACCTGTTCGCCGACACGCTCGGTGCCAACATCGCGTACGGCCACCCCGACGCCAGCCCGGCCGAGATCGAGAAGGCTGCGAGGGCGGCCGCCATCCACGACCGCATCATGGACTTCGAGGGCGGGTACGAGACGATGGTCGGCGAGCGCGGCTTCCGACTCTCCGGCGGCGAACGCCAGCGCATCGCCATCGCCCGGGTTCTGCTGCACGATCCGCGGGTGCTCGTGCTGGACGAGGCGACCTCGGCGCTCGACACGGCATCGGAGCGCCGGATCCAGGAAGCGCTCGGGGAGCTGATCGGGGGCCGCACCACACTGGCCGTGGCCCACCGTCTCTCGACCATCCAGGCCGCCGACACCATCCACGTGATCGACAACGGCCGCATCGTCGAGAGCGGCAGCCACGACGAGCTGCTCGAGCTCGGCGGGGCCTATCGGGGCCTGTACCACGAGCAGTTCGCCGATGGCGCAGTCGAGACGCGCTGCGCCGACGGGGTCGTGCTCCACGACGGACAGTGCGTGCCCGAGAGGTCGGGGCCACGCATCCTCACCCGCTCCGGCCGCTGAGCCCGACCGGTCGCCCGCCACTCCGGTCGGTCACGGCGAAGTAGGGTTCCGGGGATGGACCCACCCTCCACGATCGTCTGCGTGGACTGCGGTGGCACGTGCCATCTGCTCAGCTACGCGCCCGACGAGGGGTTCGAGCCGGGCGACATCGTCGCCTACCGCTGCGAGGACTGCCTCGATCGGTGGGACGTCGAGATGGCCGACGACGACCCGGGAGCCCCCGACGGCCACCGGAGCTGAGGCCCGCTACTCGAAATAGGGATTCTCGCCCTCGGCGTGGTCGGTGGCGTCGATCACCTCGGTGATCTCGGGAATGGCCTCGGTGATCATCACCGTGATGCCCTCCCGCAGGGTCGCCGCACTCATCGCGCACCCCTGGCAGCCGCCGCCCATGAGGATGTATGCGGTCGACTCCTCGAGGCGGAGCAGCTCGGCACTGCCGCCGTGGGATTCCAGTGCCGGATTGATGCGGTGGGTGAGCAGCTGGGCGAGCTTCTCCTCGACCGTGCCGGTGAGCTCGATGGTCATGCCCTCGAGCGGGTTGGGCCGGTTCGGGTTCCGGATGACGAGGCCGCCCTGGACGGGATTCGACGGCAGGTCGAGCGTTGCGCCCGTGAGCTTGTCGATGCTGTCGGCGGGGACCACCACGACAAGGTCGCCGACCGAGTACACGGCGTCGTCGTCGGCAGCTTCCGAGACCGGATCGACCGACAATTCGTAGCTGTACTCGACGCCCTGGATCCCCGTGACGGCAACTCGGAGCGCGAGCGGTTCGCTGGAGTCGTCGGCGTCGCGCACGTCGATGACCTTCGAGAGCGCCTCTTCGGTGATGTCGAGCACCACCTCGTCGGTGTCGGTGCGCTCGGCGGTGGTCGTTTCGAGGCTCATGACGACAACGCTATCGGACGAGGCAACGTCGGACACCGGAGCCCTCGATCGGGCCGAACCCGCCCTCAGGGCTTCAGCGGATGGATCGACGGCCGTATTCACGCCCGCTCTTCTCGCCTGCCCGCACGGCTCCTCAGGACTTCAGCGGATGGGTCGACGGCCGTCTTCAGTGCCCGCTCTCGTCGCCTGCGGCGACGGGCCGCTCGGGCCCCGGAGCCCTCGATCGGGCTCCTCAGCGCGACTCGAGCTCGTCTTGGAGCTCGAGCCATGTTGCCTCGACGGCATCGATCCGGGTCTGGATGTCGCCCAGTCGGCCCCCGAGGTCGGCGAGCTCGACGTGATCGGTCGTCTGATCGAGCGCCGCGACGAGGGGTGCCCGCAGCTTCTCGAGCGAGGCGAGCTCGCGCTCGGTCTGTTTGACCAGGTGGAGCAGGGTGGAGCGACTGCGCCGGCCGCCGGTCGGTGCGTCGAGGGGAGCTCCTGTCGTCCGGTCGCTCACGGCTGGTCGCGAGGCTGAATTCGGTGAGCGCCGCTCGGGCCGGAGGCGTGACGCCTCCCACGCCCGGTAGCCACCGGGGATGCGCCCCACCCGACCCGAGTCGACGACGACCACGTCGTCGACGGTGCGCTCGAGGAACGCCCGGTCGTGACTCACCACGACCAGGGCCCCCGGCCAGTCGTCGAGGAAGTCCTCGAGGGAACGGAGTGTGTCGAGGTCGAGGTCATTGGTCGGCTCGTCGAGCAACAAGACGTTCGGGCCGTCGAGGAGCACGAGCACCAGCTCCAGCCGGCGACGTTCACCCCCGGAGAGCAATCGGACGGGCGACCGCTGCACATCGCTGTCGAACCAGAACTTCTCGAGCAGCGCCTTGTCGCGCCATGTCGGCTCGCGCCCGCCCGTCACGGCGTGGATGACCCGCACCTCGGGGTCGAGATCGGGACCGAGCTGGCGATGTTCCGCCAGCTGCACGGTCGATCCGACGACGCGTGAGCCCGCCGTCGGCTCGATCCGGCCGGCGATGATCCCGAGCAGCGTCGACTTCCCGCTGCCGTTCATGCCGACGACGCCGAGGCGTTCACGCCGGCCGAGCTGGAGGTCGACGTTCGTCAGGAGGGGACGATCGGGCGTGAATCCGAACGAGACCCCCTCGAGCTCGATGACCCGATCGCCGAGGCGTGGCGTGCCCATGTGGAGGTCGAGCCGACCCTCGCGCGCGGCGGCCGCGGGACCGGCCTCGACGATGGCCTCGGCCCGGTCGACCCTGGCCTTGGCCTTCGTGGTCCTCGCCAGTGCGCCTCGTCGGAGCCACGCCAGCTCACGACGGGCGAGGTTGCGACGTGTATTCTCGGCTCTCGCCGCCTGCTCCTCGCGGACGGCCCGACCGTCGAGGTACCCCTGGTAGCCGCCGTCGTACAGGTAGGCCGTACCCCGATCGAGCTCGAGGACCCGTGTCGTGACGCGATCGAGCAGATGTCGATCGTGGGTGACGATCACGAGGGCACCCGCGAGCGCGTCGAGGCGTTTCTCGAGCCACTCGATGGCCTCGATGTCGAGATGGTTCGTCGGCTCGTCGAGGATCAACAGGTCGGCCGGCGTCACGAGCGCGAGGGCCAGCGCCACTCGTTTGGCCTCTCCCCCCGAGAGCTGCGACGTCGGGGTATCGAGGTGGGGTGTCATCCCGAGGCGGTCGATGATCGACTCGCTCTCCCAGGAGTCGCCGATCGCGTCTCGCACCGTGCCGGGCGGAAGGGCCGCTTGTTGGTCGAGAACCGCGACCGACGTGTCCCTGCCGCGACGGACGGTGCCGGACTCGACATCGGCCGTCCCGGCCATCACCCGCAACAGCGTCGACTTCCCCGTGCCGTTGATCCCGACGATGCCGAGCCGATCGCGCTCGGCGACGGTAACCGACACCTCGCGGAACAGATCGCGTTCGGGACGCGTGATCGTGACCGAGTCGATGTCGACGAGCACCATGTCAGTTCCGGCGTACCCGCGAAGCCAGCGCACCGAAGGCGAGCGGCATGCTCACCGCGGCCAGGACGGCGACACCGCCGAGCGCCTTCCCGAGCTCGGCGGCGTCCCAACCGACGAACAGCGATCGCAGGCCGCTCAGCACGTACGTCATCGGATTCCACGCGGCAACCGCGGCCAACCAGTCGGCCATGGCTTCGCGGGGCACGAATGCGGTCGTGAGCAAGAGGAACGGGAAGGCGAGCACCCAGCTCCCCGCGACAGCACCGGGATTCCCCGTCCGCAGCGCGATCGCGTAGGGGAACCCGGCGAAGGCGAGCCCCCAGAGCGCGCACAGCCCGACGAACACCAAGACGCCCAGCACTCCGGTCGTGAACTCGACGCCCAGTACGAAGCCGACGAGCACGACGAGCAGGCTCAGCGCGGCAACCAGCACCACGTCGGCGACCATCAGTCCGAGCAGGATCGCGACCCGGCTGATCGGCGACAGGAGCAGCCGGTCGAGATAGCCGCCCTCGATGTCGAGCACGAGCGCGTAGGCGCGACTCAGGCCCGTCACCGCGAAGAGGATGCCGACCGGGAGCTGGTAGGACTCGTAGTCGATGTCGATGTCGACGAACTCCGGCAGGTCGCCGAGCGCGGCGATGTTGATGATGAGGATGAAGACCCCGGCAACCATCGCCGGCAAGTAGGCCGAGCCGTCTCGGGGCAACAGGCGCAGTGCCCGGCCGGCGATCGACGCCACGTCGTGCCCGAACCCGGCGCGGCGGGCCAGCGTGGTCATCAGGATCCCTCGACCGCGAGACGGGCGCCGGTCAGCTCGAGGTAGACATCGTCGAGTGACGGTGATCGCAGCCGGAGGTCGGTGACGGTGGCTCCGTTGGTGTCGAGTGCGACGGCCACCGGGCTCACCGACCTCGAGCCATCCTGCACCGCGACGGTGAGCTCGTCGCCGTGGACCTCGACCGACTCGACGCCGGCTACGGGTCGAACCGCCTCGGCCGCGGCGTGGGCATCGCCGTCGACCGCGACGATGATCACGTCGGTCCCGATCCTGCGTTTCAGATCGGTGGGCGCTCCTTCGGCCACCAGCTCACCACGACAGATGATGCCGACCCGGTCGGCGAGCTCGTCGGCCTCTTCCAGGTACTGCGTCGTGAGGAAGACCGTGACCCCTGCATCGCGGTTCAGCCGCCGCAGCTCGTCCCACACCCGGACCCGACTGTCGGGGTCGAGCCCGGTGGTGGGTTCGTCCATGAAGACGACCTCGGGATCGTGTATGAGCGCGGCCGCGAGATCGAGGCGGCGCCGCATGCCTCCCGAGTAGGTCTCGATCCGGCGGTCGATGGCCGTCATGTCGACGAGACCCGCGAGCTCACCGAGGCGTATCGCGGCCTGCCGTTTCGACATGCCGTACAGCCGCGCCTGAACTGCGAGCAGCTCTCGCCCCGTGAGCTTGGGATCGAGCGCGGCGTCCTGCAGCGCGACCCCGATGCGGAGGCGCACCTGCCCGGGGTCGCTCAGCACATTGTGACCCGCCACGGTGGCGCTGCCGCTCGTCGGTGCGAGGAGGGTGCAGAGCATGCGGACACAGGTCGACTTGCCGGCCCCGTTCGGGCCGAGGAACCCGTAGATCTCGCCGGCGGCCACGGACAGATCGACTCCGGCGACCGCGACGGTGTCGCCGAATCGACGCGTGAGTCGAGAAGCGTGGATGGCCGGCGCGGTCACAGTCGGCGACGGTACCCCGGTGACTCGACATCGCGATGCCTCGGCGCGCGGGGCAAGAGAAAGGAGAGCTCCCAGCCAGTGGCGGGAACCGGCTGGGAGCTCGACCTGGTGTCAGGCGTTTGGGGGAAACACCGGACATTTCTTCGTACCCCCCAGTATGCAGGGGCGAAATCGACGCT
>JAOTZB010000132.1 GCA_029861625.1 Acidimicrobiia bacterium | reverse complement strand
ATCCCGGGCATGACGGCCGAGCCGGTGGCGTCGATGACTCGATCGGCCGCGGTTTCGAGCTCGACCGGGGCCTCTCCGGCGCCGACAGCGGCCACGCGGTCGTCGACGACGTGGACCCACCCCGGATCGTGCACGGTGAACCGGTCGTCCACCGTGACGACGGCGCCACCGGCGATGAGGATCCGGGTCAAGGTGTCCAGTTCGAGAACGCGTCGACGACGGGCTCGATGTCGCCCATCATCGGATACAGGATCGGACAGGTCACACCTGCGTCGATGTACTCGGCGACCTTGTCGCGGCACTCGGCTGCGGTCCCGACGGCCATGAGGTCGCGGACGAGGTCGTCGGGAATGAGGTGCGCCGCCTTGCGGTAGTCGGCCTCGGTCGCGGGCCAGCCGACGATCTCCTGCACCCGTTCGACCAGCTCGGGATCGGCGCCCGACGCCTCCATGATGTGGGGCTCGGTGCCGAGGTAGTACGCGACCAGGGACTTGCCGGTCATGACGGCCTCGTCGGGATCGTCGTCGGACAGGGAGCAGACGAGGAGCTCGGGTCGGTCGATGTCGTCGATCGTCCGGCCGGCCGTGGCTGCACCCGCTGCCACCTTGTCGACGGCGCGGCGGATGTAGTCGGTGGAGACGACGTAGTTGAGGACCGTCCCGTCGCAGATCTCGCCGCTGAGCTCGAGCATCCTGGGACCGGTTGCGCCGATGTAGATCGGGATGTCGCGTGGTCCGGTCTCGCCGTAGGCGACGTCGAGGCGAACCCGGTCGAGGTGGACGAACTCACCCTCGTAGCTCACCTCCTCCATCGTGAAGAGGCTGCGGATCGCCTCGACGTTCTCGCGCATCGCAGTCAGCGGTTTGCGCCGACCGGCACCGACCCGCGTCGCGATCGGCTCCCACCATGCACCGAGCCCGAGCATGACCCGACTCTCGCCATGGGGCGTCAGTCCACCGAGCTCCCACATCGTGCTCCAGGTCGCAGCGATGACGGCGGGGTTGCGCGTGTAGATGGGGAGGACACCGCTACCGATCCGGAGCCGACTGGTCTGGGTCAACAACGCGCTCATGAGGACGACGCAGTCGCGGGCCAGGCGGGTGTCGGCCTGCCAGATCTCGGAGAAGCCCTTCTCCTCCGCGTACTTCGCGATCTCGAGCTCGTAGCGGATGTCGTGCTTGTCCTGCAGATAGAGCGCCATCCGTTGTGCCATGTCCGGATCCTATTCCTCGTCGTCGGGCCGAGAGTCAGGTCGCCGCCGGCCGCACGTTCCGCGTCGGCGATCGCCCCTCGCGTCCTGCTCCCGTTGTGTTTAGCATCACCAACAAGTGTTTGTCACCGACGAAGAGGTTGGACTACGCTCAGGGGCGACCCAGGGGGAGCCGATGGACAAGACGACGATGCTCGGCCTCTACCGCGACATGTGGATGATCCGGGCCTTCGAGCAGGGCCTCGAACGGGAATTCGAACAGGGCAACGTCCCTGGCATGTTGCACACCGGACTCGGCCAGGAGGCGACGCAGGCCGCGCTGGCCGACCAGCTGCTCGCCACCGACTGCTTCTTTCCCGACCACCGGTGCCACGGCATCAACGCCTTGGCCCAGCAGCGCCACTCCGGCGACGGGGAGCGCATCATGGCCGAGCTGTTCGGCAAGGCGACCGGTGTCTGCAGCGGCAAGGGCGGCAGCCTGCACTCGGCCGATCCGGCCGTCGGCAACTTCGGCGACAACGCGGTCGAGGGCTCGTACATGGCGACGGTGCTCGGTGTCGCGCTCGCATCGAAGCTCCGCGGTGAACCCAACGTGGCGTGCGCCATCATCGGCGATGGCACCGTCGGACGAGGCGAGTTCCACGAGAGCCTCAACATGGCCGCGATCTGGCAGCTGCCCGTCCTGTACGCCTGCGTCAACAACGGCTACGCGATCTCGATGCCGGTCGGGCAGGGTCACGCATCGGCCGACATCGTCGATCTCGCCCGCGGGTACGGCTTTCCGTGCGAGCAGGTCGACGGCAACGACATCGTCGAGTGCCACGAGAAGATCGGCGTCGCCATCGCCCACATCCGCGCCGGTCACGGGCCGTACTTCGTCGAGCTCAAGACATGGCGATGGCAGGGCATCTTCGCCGGCGAGTTCCGCCCCGACGCCGAGGTCAAGTACTGGCGAGAGGATCACGATCCGATCCTCATGACGGTCGACAGGCTGATCGGGCTCGGCTGCACGAGCGCGGAGCTCGACGCCATCGAGCAGGAGGCTCGTGGCGTGATCGACGAGTGGATCACCTTCGCGAAGGAGAGCCCGGCACCCGACCTGGCCAAGGCGACGGCGAACGTCTACGTGAACTGGGAGGTCACCGGAGCATGACCGAGACCGAGAAGAAGGTCCGCAAGACCAGCTTCACCAAGGCGCTGAACGACGCCCTCGACCTCGGGATGGACCGGTTCCCCGAGATGTTCCTGATCGGCGAGGACATCGGCGAGATGGGCGGCGACTTCGGCGTCACCAAGAAGCTCTGGGCCAAATACGGCGGAGAACGGGTGCGCGACACACCGCTGTCGGAGGCTGCCATCATCGGCACGTGCGTCGGAGCAGCCATGGTCGGCATGCGCCCGGTGGCCGAGATCATGTTCGCCGACTTCCTCGGCGAGTGCTACGACCAGATCGTCAACAACGCCGCCAAGGTCCACTACATGTTCGACGGCCAGTTCACGGCGCCGCTGGTGATACGCACGGCATGCGGCGGCGGCTTCGGCGGCGGCCCCCACCACTCCCAGAGTGTCGAGGGCTGGTTCATGAACGTGCCCGGCATCGTGATCGTCGCGCCGTCGAACCCCACCGACGCCAAGGGTCTCCTGCTGGCCTCGATCGAGTCTGAGGACCCGGTCCTGTTCCTCGAGCACAAGGCCCTCTACCGGGTCCGCGCCGAGGTACCCGACGGCTACTACACCACCCCGCTCGGCCAGGCCGCTGTCGCCCGCGAGGGCAGCGACGTCACTGTGGTGGCGACCATGCGGATGGTGCCGATGGCTCTCGCCGCAGCCGAACAGGCGGCTGCCGACGGCATCTCGGTGGAGGTGGTCGACCTGCGAACCATCCGTCCCTACGACGCCGAGACCATGCTCGGATCGGTGAGCCGCACGGGGCGAGCCGTCGTCGCCAACGAAGCGCCCAGGATCGGCGGCCTCGGGGCCGAGCTCAGTGCCCGAATCCACGAGGAGTGCTTCTCGGACCTGCTCGGCCCTGTCGTCCGTGTCGACGGTCTCGATGCCCCCATCCCGTTCTCGGTCCCGCTCGAACACGTCATCCTGCCCGACGAGACCGACATCTCCGCCGCGATACGGACCGCGATGGAGAAGTCCTGATGAGCACGAACGTGATCCTGCCGAAGTGGGGTCTCACCATGGAGGACGGCACGATCGTGGCCTGGCACGTCGGTGAGGGCGACACGGTGGTCGAGGGCGAGATGATCGCCGAGGTCGAGACCGAAAAGGTCGAGAACGAGCTCCAGGCGCCGTGCGCCGGCGTCGTCGCCAGGATCCTGGTCGACGAGGAGGACACCGTCGACATCGGCACAGTGCTGGCCATCATCGCGGAGGACGAGGCCGAAGCGGCCACGATCCGGGAGGGCTGAGCCGCCGTGACCGACCAGGGAAACGTCGCCGAGCCGACTGCTCGGACCGCCGGGAGCGAGCATCGCCTCACCCGCCTCCAGAAGGCCATGGTCAAGTCGATGACCACTGCCGTGTCCACCACGGCGCTCAGCCAGGTGAGCCGCGACATCGACATGGGCTCGGTCGCCGCCGACCGTGAGGGCGCCGAGCCCCGCTACTCCATCAACACCTACATCCTGGCCGCGGTCGCATCGTGTCTCGGCGATCACCCGATGCTGAACGGTCGGCTCGACGGACGGGTCGTCACGGTGGCCGACCGGGTCAACCTCGGCATCGCCGTGTCGGTTCCCGACGGCCTCGTCGTGCCGGTGGTCCACGGCGCCGATCGCCTCTCGTTCGCCGAGCTCGATCGGGCCGCAGCCGCAGCCGCCGACAAGGCCAGGAACGGCACGCTCACGTTCGACGATGTCGAGGAGGGCACCTTCACCGTGTCGAACCTCGGCATGTTCGGCATCGACGGCGGGGTCGCGATCCCGCCGCCGCCCCAGGGCGCGATCCTGCTCGTCGGCCGAGTGAGACCGCGGTTCGAACCCGACGCCGACGGTGCGCCGGAGCTTCGTCCGGTCGGTTGGTTCGGCCTCACATTCGACCATCGCTTCATCGACGGTGCCGCGGCCGCGAGGCTGCTCGCCGATCTCGATGCCACGCTTTCCGATGCACCCCGGCTGCGCGTCGCCGCACCAGGAGATGGCGCGTCATGACCCGATTCGCCGATCAGACCGTGCTCGTCACGGGCGCGTCCCGAGGAATCGGCGCGGCCACCGCCACGGCTTTCGCCGCCGAGGGTGCACGGGTGGCGATCAACTACCGCAGCGACGAGGTCGGCGCCGCCGACACACGCGCCGCGATCGTCGCCGCCGGAGGCACGGCCGAGATCTTCCGGGCCGATGTCGGCGTGATCGCCGATGTCGACGCGCTCGCGGCGTCGGTCGAGAAGACGCTCGGTCCGGTCTCCGTACTCGTCAACAACGCGGCGATGATCGACCGGTCGTCGTTCCTCGACGTGTCGCTCGATGTCTTCGACGCCGTCTGGCATGCAAACGTCCGCGGCGTGTACCAGCTGAGCCAGCGCATCGCCGCGGGCATGGTCGAGCGTGGGGGCGGGGCCATCGTGCACCTCAGCTCCATCCTCGCCAGGTTGGCGGTCACGAACCGAACCGCGTACATCGCCTCGAAGGGTGCCATCGAGGGCCTCACGCGAGCGATGGCCCTCGACCTCGCACCGCACGGTGTCCGCGTCAACGCCGTGGCGCCCGGCCTCATCGCCACCGAGGCATTGCTGGCCGGGATGCCGAGCGAGGAGCTCCAAGCCGCGATCCAGCGTCACATTCCCGGGGGTCGCTTCGGCCGCCCCGAGGAGATCATGGCCGCGATCCTCTTCGCAGCCTCGCCCGAGGCGAGCTACCTCAATGGCGCGATCATCCCCGTCGACGCCGGCCTCGGCGGGCGCGAGGCAGGACCGGCCTGACCGATCGACCCGGAGGACACATCGTGATCAGCATCAACCGCGAGGCCATGAAGACGGTGCACGTCATCCTCGACGACGCCGACGCCCTGGGTGTGGTCGCCGACCAGCTGCCGAACGGCGCGACGGTGATCGACATGGGGCTCCGGGCCAAGGGCGGATGGCGTGCCGCCCGTCTCTACACCCTCGTCACCATCGGAGGCCTCGGCGAGGTCACCTACGAGCCCTTCTCCGTCGGCGGCCGCATGCTCACCGCCGTTCGGGTCATGATCGACCATCCCATCGAGGGCTGCGTTGCATCGCAGATCGCGGGGTGGCGCCTGGAGTCGCCGGGCAAGGAGCACGCCGCCATCCTCGCCGGACCGGGCCGGGCCCTGAACAAGGCATCGCTCGACCACTACTTCGAGTGGACCGACTACCGCGACGACCATCACGAGTCGGTGGTCGCCATCCAGACCTCGGAGCCCGTGTCGCCCGAGATGGCCGACATCATCGCGGCCTCCTGTGCGGTCCGACCGGAGAACCTCTACATCCTCATCGCCCCGAACCGCAGCCTCGTGTGCGCGGTCCAGGTCGCGGCCCGCATCGTCGAGCAGACCCTGCATCGACTCGCCGAGGAAGGCATGGACCTGCGGTGCCTGCGCCACGCATACGGGTTCGGGGTGGTGCCGCCGCTCATCGACGACGACCTCATCTCGATGGGACGGATCAACGACAGCCTCTTGTACGGCGGCATCGCCAACATCGCGGTCGACAGCACCGACGACCTGTGCGAGCGCATCGTCGGCAGGGTGATCTCGTCGGCGTGTGAGGCATACGGACGACCGTTCATCGAGATCTACGAGGATGCCGGCCGCGACTTCTACGAGATCCCGATCGAGCTCCACTCGCCGGCCGAGGTCCACCTCAACAACATCGCGAGCGGGCGCACGTTCAGCGCCGGCCGAATCGATCACGACGTCCTCGAGACGTCGTTCTACGGCTGATGCCGGCAACGCTCGTCGGCCTCCAGATCATCCCGACGATGCCCGTCGGTGAGGTGATCGAGACCATCCAGGTCGCCGAAGGACTCGGCTACGACTACTGCATGGTGGCCGACGAGGGTTTCATGCACGACGTCTACACGACGCTCGGCGCCGCCGCCGGGGTCACCGATCGCATCCGGCTGGGTGCGGTGACGAACGGCTACACGCGCCACCCTGCCGTGGCGGCGGCCGCGCTGGCAACCGTGAACGAGCTGAGCGGTGGGCGAGCCTTCGTGACCCTGGTGGCCGGTGGGAGCATGGTGTTGCACCCCATGGGCCTCGACCGGACCTCGCCGCTCGCCGTCATGGACGACACGATCGAGATGATGCGGGCTCTGTGGACGGGACGGGCCGTCACCTGGCAGGGTCGGCGCTTCCGCCTCGACGGCGCGCAGCTCAGCACCGGTCCCCACGACATCCCCATCTGGGTGGGGGCTCGGGGCGAACGTTTGCTGCGATTGGCGGGCGAGAAGGCCGACGGCGTGGTCTTGATGGCCAAGGCCGACCTCGGCGATGCGCTCGATGAGGTGCGCCGCGGCGGCGACCGTCCCACCCGCATCTACCTCGACCGCCTCGCCTTCACCCCCGAGATGATCGAGGAGGCCAAGGAGCTGTATGCCTACGCCATCATGGACAGCCCGGCACGCACGCTCGGGAACCTCGGCATCGACGACGCCACGATCGCCCGGATGCATCAGGCGCTCGAGTCGGGCGGCCCGGCCGCCGTCGCCCCGCTCGTGACAGATGCCATGGTCGCGGCCTACCAGATCGCCGGTACCCGCGTGCAGTGCCGTCGGGCACTGCACGACGTCGTCGACGTCCACCGACTCGACGCGTTCTTCGTCAACATCATCTCACCGGGTCTCGACGCCAATCGTGAGCTGCTCGGCGACGTTGTCGACCTGATCGGACCTGAACGACGATGACCACCGACGAGCTTGCCGGCCAGATCGCGATCGTGACAGGTGGAGGTTCGGGCATCGGTGCGGCGACGGCCGAGGCCCTCGCGCGACGGGGCGTGCACTGTGTTCTCGTCGGGCGTCGGGAAGATCGGCTGGTTGCCGTCGAGCAACGGCTCGCGACGCCGGCGAGCCATCTCGCCGCCGATCTGACCGACGATGACGCACCCGCCCGCATCGTCGAGCGAGCGAGGACCACCCACGGTCGACTCGACATGATCGTGCACGCCGCCGGTGTGTTCGACCGGCGGCCGCTCGGGGAGACCGACACCGATTTCTGGCAACCGATCCTCGATCTCAATCTCACCGCGACGATGGCGCTCACGCGTGAGTCCTGGGCCGACCTCGGTGAATCGCAGGGACAGGTCGTGCTGGTCAGCAGCGCCGCGGCGTTGCGAGGCTTTCCCGACAACGCCGCGTATGCGGCGTCGAAGGGCGGTATGAACGCCCTCGGCGAGGTGCTGCGGGAGGAGGGCCGGGCCCTCGGCATCCGCGTGCTCACGGTGTGCCCGGCGCAGACCGACACCGAGCTCTGGGACGATCAGGCGCCCGACGAGGTCCGCGCCCGCATGATGAGCGCGCCCGGCGTCGGTCGACTCATCGCCGCGCTGGTCGCATCCGACCGCAGCATCGACTTCGCACCGATCGCCATCAGCCCGCCGATCGATCCCTGGACTTCGGGGTCCTAGGGCAGCACTACGATGGTGTTGTGAGCTCCTCGTCCCGGTCGACCGCATGAAGGTCGGACGCGAGCTCCGACGTCGACGCAACGAGCTCGGACTCAGCCTGCGCGAGGTGGCCGAGCTCACCGAGCTCAGCACCGGCTTCCTCTCCCAGCTCGAGAACGACCAGGTCTCACCGTCGCTCGCGTCCCTCGATCGAATCGCCCAGGCCCTCCGCATCCCCATGTACGAGCTGCTCAGCTCCGACAACCGCGATCCCGTGGTGCGGGCCGGCGCGCGACCTCGTCAGAATCTCGGCTCGCCCGAGCTCCAGGTCGAGCTGCTCACCAACTTCCAGCACTGGCAGATGTTGCCATTCCACCGGTGTCTGGCCGTCGGAGAGAAGTACGAGGCGGTGCGCATCGAACGAGCCAGGGAGGAATGGATGTACGTGCTCGCCGGCATCATGGAGATCTACCTCCGCGACCAGCAGCCCCACGTGCTCCACCCCGGCGACTCCATCCACTTCGCCAGCAGTCGTCTCGAAGCGGTGAACTCCATCGGTGACGAGCCGTTGGAGCTGATCTGCATGATGACCCCGCCGGCCTACTGACGGGAGGCAACCGTTCGATGGCCGTAGACCCATGAAGGTGTTGCTCGTCGATGCGTTCCCACCGGACTCACCGGACAGGGGGTTGGTCGACACTGCCGTCGCGACGCTGCGCGCCGGTACCCACGACGTCGAACACGTCACGTTGCCGGGCGGGCCGTTCGCGACCTTCATGTCGGCCGACGAGCGCCGTGCCTACCACGGTGACGAGCCGCTCATCAGTCCCGAGACCGAGGCCGCCGCCGCGGCCGTGCAACGGGCCGATGCGCTGCTCTTCTGCTATCCGACCACGACGTTCACGGTCCCGGCCGTGCTCAAGAGCTGGATGGAGCGGGTCCTCGTGCCGGGCGTTGCCTTCGTGTTCGACGACAAGGAACGGGTGAGGCCGGGGATGACCAACATCCGACGAATCGGGATGATCACCGCGACCGACCACGATGCTCGGACGACACGGCAGGCTCGCGACGCCGGGCGCCGGACGATCCTGTGGAACCTGCGTCTGAGCTGTCACCGATTCTGTCGCCGGACGTTCGTGTCGGTGGCGGCCGACTCGGGGGATGATGAGCCGGTCAGACGGGCGCTGCAACGCTGGTGAGCCGGGCTCGGACCCGCTCGATGAACGCCTGTCGCCCCGACTCGTCGCTCCGGTCGATCTTGTAGAGGGACATCCAGTCGAACCTGGCGTCCTTTGCGCACAGCGGCATCACCACCCGCGACCACGTCTGCTTGCCCGGCTGGCCCTGCATCGTGTTCAAGAGCCTGGATGACCCGTGGCTGGTGACGACGGTGACACGGCGGACAGCCGCCAACGGCGACGGGGTATCGGCCGACTCGCCGTCGACCCATGGTCCGACCGTTCGCTGGACCCAGTCGAGCAGGACGGCAGGAAGCCCACCCCACCAGGTGGGGTACACGACGACGAGATGGTCGCTCGCTGCCAGTGTCGCCTCGTCGGTCTCTTCACCCTGGCAGAGGCGGACGAGCTCGCACGCGGCACCGGTGGCGGCGAGGGCCTCGCAGACCGCGTCACGCAGAGCCGCGCTGTAGCTGTCCTCCAACGGATGGGCGTGGATCACCAGGGTCGGCATGGTCGCGACGCTACTCACTTCACGCCGCGGTGATGAGCGCACCGCCGACGACGACCATGACCAGTGCGACCAGCACTCGCGGCGTGCGTTCGCGGGCACCGAAGACGAGCGCGCCCAGCGCGACCACGGCGATGTTCTGGACCGCGTTCGAGAACGGCGCGACGACACCGACTCGGCCCCGATCGAGCGCTTCGAGCAGGAACGGCAGCGCCAGGCCGATCATCAGCCCGGAGGCGACGAACTCGGGGACGGCCGTGCGGACACCGGCTGGGAGGGAACGGCCCTCGTTGGCCACGACCATCATGGCCAGGACGATCGTTGCGGCTCCGAGAACCAACGCTCCGGCCCACCACGACGAGAGGTCGCTCCCGGTGTTGAACTCCCTGGCGACGACGTCGCGCACGGCGAACGTGATCGCCGTCGCGACGGCGAGCGCGACGCCGATCCGGCGGAAGCGCTGACCCCGCTC
>JAOTZB010000131.1 GCA_029861625.1 Acidimicrobiia bacterium | reverse complement strand
GCGCGCGAACGCAGCGAGTCGGCCACCCTGGGCACCAATTCCAGGGACGAAGGTTTTCCGATCACGAACTTCGGCGATCTCCGCTACACGGGCTGGGGCGGCGGCGTCCCGGTCGTCGTCGAGGACGAGGTCGTCGGCGCGGTCGGCGTGAGTGGCCTGCCCGAGGCCCACGACATCGAGTTGGCCCGGTTGGGCGCTGCGGCTGTCGGCGGCTGACGAACCCGTCGGAGAAGACGAGACCGGGCGATCGGGCGCATTCGCATAGGATTCCTTGATGTTCGAACTGACGGCTGATCTGATCGCGGATCTGAAATCGCTGGATACGCCAACGGTGTGCAACGCCCTGGAAGTCGTTGCTCCCGAGCGACGCGGGTACGGATACACCACCAAGCCGCTCTTGTGTACGCGGCCCGAGCTCGAGCCGATGGTCGCCATCGCGCGTACCGCGACCATCCGCGCCGCGCACGCGAGCGACCGGACCGGCGACTCGGCAGACGTGCGGGATGGCTACTACGTGTACATCGAAGCTGGGCCAAAGCCCAGCGTCGTGGTGATCGAAGACCTCGACGACGAGCCCGGGTATGGCTCGTTCTGGGGTGAGGTCAACAGCAACATCCACAAGGGACTCGGCTGCGTTGGCGTGATCACTCAGGGCAGCGTCCGCGACGTGCCCGATGTCGCCGAGGGATTCCAGATGATGGCCGACCGGGTCGGCCCGTCGCACGCATTCGTCCATGTGGTCGACTTCTCCCGACCGGTCACCGTTGCCGGCATGCAGGTCTCGGACGGCGACCTGATCCACTCCGATCAGCACGGCGCTGTCGTGATTCCGCACGAGGTCGCCGGCGAGATCAACGCGGCGGCCGATCTCATCACTCGACGAGAGAGCGTGGTCATCACCGCGGCCCAGCAGCCAGGCTTCGACATCGACGCGCTCCGCGCCGCCCAACGCCAGGCAGCCGAGATCAAGTAGCGACTGACACCGCATGAGCTTGGCCGCTGCGCAGGCATCCCAATCGATCGACTGGGTCGACCTCACCATGGGTCTTGCCGGCGGCCTGGCGCTGTTCCTGCTCGGCATGGGACAGATCACCGTGGCCCTGAAGGCCGTGGCAGGCGACCGGCTTCGCACCGTCCTTGCCCGCCTCTCCTCGAATCGGCTCATGGGTGCGCTCACGGGATCGGTCACCACCGCGATCATCCAGTCTTCGTCGGTGAGCACAGTCCTCGTCGTCGGCTTCGTGTCCGCCAGCCTGCTGTCGGTCACCCAAGCCGCGTCGGTCATCATCGGCGCCAACCTCGGCACGACGGTCACCGCCCAGGTGATCGCTCTCGACGTGACGGAGTACGCGCTCGGCCTTCTGGCTTTCGGCGCGATCGTCTCGGCCGTGGCCCGTAGACGGCAGGCGCTCGGGGAGGTCGGCGCAACAGTGGTCGGGCTGGGGTTCGTCTTCCTCGGCCTCGACCTGATGAGCGAGGCAATGGCTCCCCTCGGCAGCTACCAGCCGTTCCTCGATCTCGTCGCGTCGAGCTCGTCACCACTCGTGGGGCTGGCGCTCGGCGCGGCATTCACCGGACTCGTCCAGTCCTCGAGCGCCACGACCGGCATCGTGATCGTCATGGGGGCGAGCGGACTGCTCGATCTGGAGACCGGGATCGCAGTGATCCTCGGAGCCAACATCGGCACGTCCGTGACGGCGATGCTGGCCGCGATCGGCAAGTCCCGGGATTCCTGGCGCGCCGCGCTCGTGCACGTGCTCGTCAATGTCCTCGGCGCACTGGTCTGGATCGCGTTCATCGGCACGCTGGCCGACCTCGCATCGTGGTTCGCCGGCGAGGACAACACCGGATCGGCCACGCCCCAGCAGTTCGCGAACGCCCACACGCTGTTCAACCTGGCGAACACCATCGTCTTCCTCGCCCTCCTCCAGCCGCTCGTGGCTCTCACCGACAAGCTGGTACCGGACAGGGTCGGGTCCCGCTCTGTTGCGGCGGCAACGCCGGCCTTTCTCGACCCCGACCTGATCGAGACGCCTGTCCTCGCCCTCGAGGTGACTCGACGGGAGCTGTTACGCCTGGGATTGCGCGTCCGCGAGATGTTCGTCCAGTCCGTCCCTGCGGCGATGTCGGGTTCCCGCCGCGAGTTGCAGGCCGTTGCCGCGATCGACGACGAGATCAACGCGCTCCACACAGAGGTGGTCATGTACCTCCGTGAGGTGAGCCGGAGGGACCTCAGCTCGGGCCAGCGGGACGAGTTCCTCCGCCTGTTGCAGGTAGCCAGCGAGCTGGAGCATCTTGCCAACCTCGTTGTCAGCAGCGTCATCGAACCGGGCATACGGCGCATCGACGAGGTGGTACAGGTCAGTGCGGCGACGAGGGACACGATGCACCGGCTCCACAAGGCCGTCATCAGCACGCTCGATGATGCGCTCGAAGCACTCGGTACCGGCGACCCGGAGGCCGCGGCGCGAGTGGCCGAATCGAAGTCCGGCTTCCACGAGCTCGAAGGGGCGACCACCGAACACCTGGCGGAGCGATTGACGGCTCCAGCCCCGCAGCGGGCCGCGGCGTACTCGATCGAGATCGCCCTCGTCGAGGGTCTCCGACGCGTTCACCAGAGCTGCCGTCGGATCGCCAAGGTCGCCCGCCACCTCGAATACGGGATACAGCCGATCGAGTCCTGAAATCGTTGTGACCGGCGTCCTTCACAGTCAGGATATTGACAAATCTGGCTGTGCCCGGCTCTGCTCAATCCCCGACCCCGAAGGCCTGAACCATGACCGATGATCGCCGTATCGAGCTCGAGGTCGAAGTCCCCGGCACTCCCGAAGAAGTGTGGCGAGCGATCGCGACCGGTCCCGGAATCTCGTCGTGGTATGTACCGCACACGGTCGACGAGCGTGAGGGCGGCGCGGCGACGGCCTCGTTCGGCCCCGGCCCCGAGATGCAGATCGTGGGACGAGTCGCCGCCTGGGAGCCACCACATCGCGTGCTGTTCGACGGCGGCGACGGCGTCGAGGGGCTGGCGTTCGAGTGGTCGGTCGAAGCCCGTGACAGTGGCACATGCGTCGTGCGACTCGCGAACACCGGCTTCGGCTCGGGGGAGGACTGGGACGCTCAATACGACGGCATGGCCGAGGGCTGGCTCCTGTTCCTGCTCAACCTCCGCCTGCACCTGGAGCACTTCGGTGGACAGGCCGCAACGGCCGTGCTCCCGACCGCGATGTGGGCCGGGCCGCGCGACACGACGTGGACGACCCTCACAGACGCTCTCGGCATCTCGCCGGCCGCTGCGGTCGGCGAGCGAATCGAGGTCAGCGCGCCGGACGCTCCCGCGATGGCGGGCACTGTTGTCGACGTTGCCCCGTGGCGGCTCGTCCTTCTGCTCGACCGGCCGGCGCCGGGCACGGCCTTCGTCGCCGTCGAGGGGAACGGCGAGCAGGTCAGCGTCTCGATCTGGTCGTACCTCTACGGAACTGACGGCGCCGCGGCCGCCGAGCGCGACGAACCCCTCTGGTGGCACTGGCTCAACGAGCGGGCGCTCCCCGCAGGCTGAGGCACGACGCGAGCCGGACGCGCGAGGGGATGGAACCGTTGGGTCGGTGTACTTTTGTCTCCAGCCCGCTGATTCCCGCCGGGCGCAAGATGAACGGGGTAGTCATGTCACGACTCTCGAAGACGATGCTCATCAGCGTGCTCGTGGTGATCGGTGTGGTCTCGCTGCTCAGCGGCGCGGCGTTCGCCGACAAGTCCGCACAGCCGACCGAGGGCACCGACCAGCAAGCTCAGATCGCCGAGCTCACGGACCGGGTGGAGTCATTGGAGGGTCAGATCGCGGCGCTCCAGGCAATAGCAACGGAGGACGACATCCGGCTGAGCAACGTGAACGGCGCGGAGCACCAGGACGCCGGCTAGGACATTCGGGCGCGTTCACGTTCCACGGCCGACCGGATCGGGCAGCAGCGGCACCCTGAGCCCGCCTTCACGGCCGAGCAGCGTTGCCCGGCCGATCGAGGACGAGCCGTACCGGTCGCGAACTGCATCGAGAGCGCGGTCGAGCTCGGCCGACGACCGATGGTCGAACGGAAGCGACTGCTGGACGGCATCGGCCGGAGACAGATTTGCGATCGTGAGCCCGAGCAGGGTCAACCGGCGCCGCGCGATCTCGTCTCGTCGGGCCACGAGCAAGCCGTGCGACGCGTCGAGGAATGCCGCAGTGGAACCGGTCGCCTCGCCGAGCGTGCGCGACCGCGTGTCGCGGGTGAAATCGCCGAAGCGGAATCGCAGCGTCACCGTGCGCCCGACCCGATGCCCGTTGCGCAATCGCCGCGACACCCGATCGACCAGCTCGAGCAGGATCGCTTCGAGATCGGGGAAGGTGCGGCTGCGTCGACCGAGCGCCCGCTGGGAACCGATCGATGCGCGTCGTTTCCCCGACACGACCGGTCGAGGGTCGCGATTGTGCGCCAACGCATGAATGTGACGGCCAGAGCCGCGGCCGAGGATCGCGACGAGTGGGCCTTCGCCCGACGCCGCCACCTCGCCCACAGTGGTGATGCCCTTCTCGGCCAGCTTGTCGGCCGTCACCGGCCCCACCCCCCACAACCGCTCGACCGGGAGGGGATGGAGGAACTCGAGCTCACCGTCGGGTTCGACGACCAGCAGTCCGTCCGGTTTGCACACTCGGCTCGCCACCTTGGCCAGGAACTTGGTGCGGGCCACACCGACCGAGATGGCGAGACCGACATCGACAGCCACACGCTCGCGGAGCCGGGACGCGATCAGCTCGGGCGAACCCACCAACCGACCCAGGCCGCCGACGTCGAGAAAGGCCTCGTCGATCGAGATCGGCTCGACCAGCGGCGTGGTGTCGCCGAAGATCTCGAAGACCCGACGACTGGCCTCGCTGTAGGCCTCCATTCGGGGATCGACGGTGATGAGGCCGGGGCACCGCTCGCGGGCTGCTCGGATCGGCATGGCTGTTCGTACGCCTCTGGACCGAGCTTCGTAGCTCGCAGCGAGGATCACTCCGCCGCCGACGGCCATGGCCCGCCCCCGCAGCTCGGGGCGATCACGTTGTTCGACCGAGGCGTAGAACGAGTCGAGGTCGGCGTGCAGAATCGTTGCCTGCATCGAACACATGTTCGCATGATACCGCGCGGGTCAAGACCCCTCCCTGGCAAGTCGCGTTCATGCCGGTGGCCTATCGTGCCGATGTACAGAGCACGACGATCGAGAGGGTGACGCCATGGCACGCCAGCGCTTGGACCTCCACGAGGGAGACGTCGCCGTGCTGGCACGGGCGCTCGGCACCAGCGGTGAGACCCTGCGCGGTGAGCTCGAGCGTCGACCGTGGTATGTCAACGAGATCCTCCGGCGACCGGAGGTCATCGACTCGATCTTGGGCGGGTCCGACATGGAGCAGCTCGCCGTATCGCCGCTGCTGTTCTTCGCCGTTCTCGTTCATCGCTCGGCCGACGAGCTGACGTCGAGCGAGTGGGTGGACGACTGGGTGGGACCGGGCTGCCGTCTGCCGGTGTTCGACGTCGAACCGCTGCTGGAGTTCGCGGACGCGCCCGGGCGGCTGCTGTTCACGGCCAAACTGCTCGTCGGCTTCGCTGTGCCCACGAAGGCTCCGGTTCCGGTCGATCGTCTCGACCTCGACGACCTCGTGGACTGGCTCGGCGCCGTGGAGCCCACCGACCAGATCGTGCTCTTGCGCCTGCTCGGCGATCTCGCGCTCTTCCAGGCCGGGGTCTTTCCGGACAGCAACGGCGCAACGACGCTGTCGGACGCCCAGGCCGAACATCTGGGGCGGTCGGTCGGGATGACCGACGACGAGCTCGACCAGCTCGTCGACCACGGCTCGTCCACTCCGGGGCTCGATGCGCTCGAGATCTTGAGCTCGGCGTGGTATCGGGCCGCCGCCGAGAGCTCGGCATCGACGCCGGTGTTGCTGCGCGACGTGGCCCACCGCATCCGGGCGGCACGGCGGTTCCTGAACTACGTGGCGGACCACTACCTGCATCGGGTTCAACCGAGCTGGGCGCTCGGCGCCTGAGCCCAACCGCCATGCTGGCGATGAAGCCCGACGCGGCGTACGGTCGGGGCCGAGTCCGACGACGCCGAGGGCCTGGGCGATGGGGAACGGATCGAAGAAGCCCGCACCGCTTCCGAAGGGTGCACCGAAGGGGCTGAAGGACTTCGTCTCCTGCAAGGCGGCCACCGTCGAGGTGGACAGCACAAAGCTGGACTGGATCCCCGAAGGGCCGTTCGGTGAGTTCGGGCCGACGATCGCAATCGAACCGGGAACGGCCCCGAACCGGGCGACGATCCGGTACGGGGTCCTTGAACTGCCGGCGTCGATCGGGCCCGACGGCCAGCTCGTGGTCGACACCTCCAGCGTTCCAGGTGCCGGCCCGCTGAACTTCCTCGAGGACGCGATCCAGGAGTGGGTCAAGGCCTTCAACGACACCATGAAGGCGAACAAGAAGAAGCTCGACGGCATCGAGGTGAAGGGCACCAAGGTCACCCTCACGAAGGGGCCGGTGGTCGCTGCCCCGACCGAGACCTCGGTGACGCCCCCGCCGACAGGAACGATCGAGCTCCCCCAGACGCCCGGGGACAGTGGCGAAGCGGCCGAGGACAAGTCGTCGAAGAAGGGGTGCCGCGAGCTTCTCTTCGGGATCCTGATCCTGGTCGTCATCGCCGTCATCATCGGCGTGGTTCTGTTGAGCCGTGACGACGGTGACGACCCGACCACCACCGATGTCGCCACCGACGAGCCACCACTCGACGAGCCAGTGCTGAAGGTCGCGCCCGAGCCAGAGGCCGAAATTGTCGGGGAGACCGAGGAACCGCCGGTCGTGGAGGAATCGACCGAGGCCGAGGCGTCGCCCGAGGTCGAGGAGTCGCCCGAGGTGGTCGAACCGCCCCGTCAGGTTGCCGCTACCTTCTTCCCGATCGATCCGCTCGAGACCGGTGAGGCCTTCGACGTTCCCGCCGTCGAACGGCTCGGTCCGTTCACGCTCGAACCGCCGGTCACGGTCGACTTCTTCCTGCGCGAGGAGCCGGCCGGCAATGCCTACCCGTACTTCGTGCTGGTCACGCCCGTGGCCGGCGGCGCATTCGAGGGATGGGTCTTCGACGACGAGACGAGTGAGCAGACGGGCAACACGACCTTCTTCCCCGAGTCCCAGGTGTTCGACACCTTCGGTGCCGGTCCTGGACAAGGCATCGGGATCCCGTGTGCCGGGGGCTACCTGGTCTTCGGAGAGCTCACCGGCGCCGACCCACGGACGCTGTCCTCCTGGGGGATCACGCTCTACGTCGAGCTCGGTCCCGACGACGGTTTCCCTGATGGCACCACCGGGACCGCGGGTGCATTCATCGCCGGCGGGCCGTCCACGCCGACGCTGTTCGATGTCGAGCCCGCAGCGGGCACGATCCGAGCCGACACGTGGGAGACGAGTGGGTCGGTCGACGAATGTGTCAACGACCCCGAAATCAACGAGGCGATCCTCGACACCGTGTTCTTCTCCACCGCCGAGTAGCCAGTCGCACCGGCGAGGCCCCCTCCCCCACCGAACTGGCCGCAGAACGCGACCCCCGCTGTCACCAGACGCGACCAGAACGGCGGTTTGGCCACTGCCGTCGGCTCGGGTCGCGCTCGGGACCGCTGAACCCGCTCACCCTCCAGCGGCGTTCGCCCTCCCAGTCGACCCATCCTCGATCGGACGGGTCTCGCTTGCCGATGAACCTGGTGCGGTCGAAACGGGGCCGGGGACGATCTCGCGGAACACCGAACAGGAACTTCGCCCCTCGCTGCTGGCCGTGCGAGCTCACCCCGATCCCCTGGAACACGAGCGGCACGGGGAAGTCGTAGATCCCGATCTCGGTCCAGCTCCTGCCGCGCACCGAACCCCAGGCCCGGGCCCGATGCCCGTCGCGCGTGATGCGGAGCCGCACGAATACCAGCGTGTCCGACTCGAATCGCCCTTCGGGAGCGAGCCGCCGTTCGATCGCGGTGGACGGGCCATTCCTCGCGACCCGGTACTGCACCCGTATGCCGTGTTTCTCGCCCACGCGGAAGACCCCGAGGTAGGGCGATCCGGGGTCGAGGCCCGAGCGGGCCACGACGCCCCCCTTGATCCAGTCGTCGACCGCCGAGTTCGGATTGCACACGTAGAGCTCGTAGGTGTTGTCGATGCGATCCGACGAACACTCCTCGAAGTGGAACAGGAAGCTGTCGCGGTCGCTCCAGATGTCGCCAGACCTCGCCCACACACCACACACGTTCCCCGGCTCGACAACCGCAGGGGCGGGGCCGTCGAGAGCTCGGAACGGGAAGCCGTCGGCCCCCGTCGTGGTCGCCCACGGGTCCTCACGAGCGTTGACATTGTCGGTGGCGATGTGGTGACAGCGGCTGTCGACGGCCTGTCGCCATCGGCTCGGAGAGTCGACGTAGTACGCGCGTGACACGAACCCCGCGGCGCGCACGTGGCTCGCGAGCCCCACGTGCTCTCCGTCCATGTTGTAGAAGACGATGTGCGGGTCGCCGGGAACATCACCGGCCGAGCTCATGCTGGCCGAGAGGAACGCCATCCGTCGTTTGGCCGCCGCGCCGGTCCGGGCGTAGGTGCCGAGGTCGTCGGCGGGCCCGGTGAGGACGACCAAGAACTTGCCTCGCAGGTCGGCCAGGCTCGGCCAGCCCGACGCGGCCACGGCCTCCTGCAGCGTCGATGCCCCAGGGGCCCTCGCCAGCAGGTCTGCCGGCCGGTAGAGGTCATCCCCCAGGCGGGACGCGAGCAACCGGTCGAGCGCCCGCCAGGACTGCGACGCCGAGGCCGTCACGTGGAACGGATCCTTGATGTCGAGGAAAAGGGTGATCACCTCGTGGCGCGGGATGGCGCGCTGGATCCCCCGACAGATCTCGAGGACCCCGCTGAGCTTGTCGACGCTGGTGAAGTCGTCGAGCACCGAGTGGTAGACGTACCAGTCGCCTCGAAGGGAGCTGCGGAATGGCTTCGAACGATGCAGATCGATCTCGAGCGATCGCACCCGCCAGTAGACGACCTGGTCGTAGATGCCCTCATGGCGCTGGAAGGCGTTGTGACACGACTTCTGGCGGACATCGTCGTAGGCGAGATCTACATAGGACATGACACCGTCCTCCGAACGAGACCTCGTCGCCCCTCACATGCCGATCCGTCGCCGACGACCGCAACATACCACTGGCCCCTTTCACACCTGCTGGACGCGGCCACAGGCGCCAGGTCGAAGCACTCATGGACCGGACGGCTCGGGTAGTTCCGTTGCCGGTGGAGCTGCGCGAGTGTGGTGGGTCCGATGTGGGTGAGAGCCGAGAGGAACGAGCGGGCGATGCCTGACGAACTGCACTGGTGGTCGGCGACCGATCTGGCCGGAGCGATCGCTCGACGCGAGGTGTCCAGCGTCGAGGCCCTCGATCATCTGGTCGATCGGATTGGTCGGCTGGACGGCCCGGTCAACGCGGTCGTGCAGTGGGATCTCGACCGTGCTCGCACTGCGGCGAAGTCCGCCGATGCCGCTGTCGTCGCCGGCGACGAGCTCGGCGCGCTCCACGGCGTCCCGATGACCATCAAGGACTCGTTCCAGACCGAAGGTTGCATCACCACGTCGGGTTCGCCCGATCTCGCCGATTTTGTCCCGACCGCCGACGCGTGGCCCGTCGCCCGCCTCCGCGACGCCGGGGCGATCCCGTTCGCGAAGACGAATCTGCCGATTTTCGCCGGCGACATCCAGAGCTACAACGACGTCTACGGCACCACCAACAATCCCCACGATGTCGAACGAACCCCCGGCGGTTCGTCGGGCGGCTCGGCTGCCGCGTTGGCGATGGGCTTCACCCCGCTCGAGCTGGGCAGCGACATCGGAGGCTCGATCCGGACACCCGCCCACTACAGCGGCGTCATGGGCCACAAGCCCAGCTTC
>JAOTZB010000433.1 GCA_029861625.1 Acidimicrobiia bacterium | reverse complement strand
AACATCTGGGTGCTCATCGCCGGCATCCTCGTGTTCTTGATGCAGGCGGGCTTCGCGCTGGTCGAGGCCGGTCTCACCCGGGCCAAGAACATCGCGAACATCATGGCCAAGAACCTCGCCGACATGTGCGTCGGGGCCCTGGCATTCTGGGCGATCGGTTACGGCATCGCGTTCGGGAGCGACACCGGCAGCCTCTTCGGCTCGAGCAACTTCTTCCTCGACGGGTTCGGGGAAGGGACCTTCGACGGGCTCTACAGCGGCTATACACCGTTCTTCTTCCAGGTCGTGTTCGCGGCGACGGCCGTCACGATCGCCTCGGGTGCCATGGCCGAGCGGACCAGGATCGCCGGCTACCTCATCTTCAGTGTGGTGATGACCGCGATCATCTACCCGGTCGTGGTCCACTCGTTCTGGAGCGGTGAGGGTCTCCTCGCCGATCTGAAGATCGGCGACGCACGATTCAGCGACTTCGCCGGCTCGACCATCGTGCACAGCGCCGGCGGCTGGGCCGCACTGATGGGTGCCTACTTCCTGGGTCCCCGGCTCGGCAAGTACGACGAGAACGGGAATCCCCGGGCGATTCCCGGTCACAACATCGCCTACGCGGTCATCGGCGTCTTCATCCTCTGGTTCGGATGGTTCGGGTTCAACCCCGGTTCCGAACTGGCTGCGGACAACGTCGTGATCCGCGCGGCGGTCACGACGCTGCTGGCGGCGGCCGCCGGTGGTGTCACGTCTGCCGCGGTCATCTGGTCGAGGACCGGTGCGCTCGACGTGGCCATGACCGGGAACGGCATCCTCGCGGGACTCGTCGGCATCACCGCCGGCACTGCGACCATGAGCCCGCTCGGGGCCGTGATCACCGGTGGTGTCGCCGGCGCGATCGTCGTCTTCAGCGTCTTCTTCTTCGATCGGATCCGCATCGACGACCCGGTCGGCGCCGTCTCGGTCCACGGTGTGGTCGGCGTCTGGGGCACCCTCGCCATCGGCCTCTTCGGCAAGTACGACGATGCGTTCCTCGGCCGGGTCGATGCCGGACTGTTCTACGGCGGCGGCATCGATCAGCTCGTGGTCCAGGCCATTGGAGCGTTCATGGTGGCGGCCTGGGTGCTGACGACCACCGGCGTCCTGTTCGCGACGCTGAAGAAGTTCGGACTGCTCCGGGTCTCCGCCGAGGAGGAGACGGCCGGGCTCGACGTCTCCGAACACGGCACCCACGGCTACGGCTTGGAGGTGAACGTGTAAGCGGTGAGTCGACCGATGAGACATCCGGAGGGGCTAATGTCGCCACCATCATTCCGCTGAGAGGATCCTGGGGCATGCAGAAGAGCGGTCGTCGAGTGGCCTCTGCTGCCATCTCGTGCAGCGCCGTTGCGATGGTGTTGGCCCTGGCCGTCGGGTCCGCAGCCGCGCAGGACGACAGCGATGCAGCCGCGACGGCGCTCCCCGAGACCATCGTGTTCGTCTCGAACAGCCTCGCTGGCGGGCCGGCCGACTACGAGGTTCCCTTCGAGCCCGTCGACGACGTGCTCACCGCCGACTGGACCGGCGATGGCGCCGACGGGTTCGTGTCCCAGACCGGAAATCTGCTCACGCTCCTCGACGAGCTCGGCGCCCCGGGTCCGGTGATCGGCTACGGCAAGGCGGGCGACGACCTGTTCTCGGGCGACTGGGACGGCGACGGCACCGACGGTGTGGCGGTACGCCGTGGCAACGTCGTGTTCCAACGTCAGACGATCACCTCGGGTCCGGCCGACCGTGTCTTCGCGTATGGCAGGTCCACCGACACGATGTACATCGGCGACTGGGACGGCGACGGCATCGACACTGTCGCGGTCCGGCGGGCGAATCAGGTGCTCGCGAGGAACTCGAACACGTCGGGTCCGGCCGAGCTCGCCTTCAGCTTCGGCATCGCGTCCGATGTCGTCGTCTCCGGCGACTGGGACGGCGACGGCATCGACACCTTCGCGGCCCGCCGGGGCAAGCTCCTGCTGATCTCCAACTCGAACACGCCCGTGTTCAACGCCGCGACCGGCATCGGTGCAGCCGCAGTCGCCGATGTCGTCGTCGGCTTCGGCAAGGAGGGCGATGTACCCCTCGGTGGCGACTTCGACAGCGACGGCGACGACACCTTCGCCGTGCGTCGAACGCTGAACGAGCCGCCCGTCGCGAACGACGACGCCGTCACCACCGACGAGGACACCGTGCTGACAGGCGACCTGTTCGCCGACAACGGTGCGGGGGTCGACACCGACCCCGACGGCGATCCGCTCACCGCTTCGACATCGGCGACGCTCACCTCCGGAGCGGTGCTCGCGGTGGCCGGCGACGGCACCTTCTCGTATGACCCCGACGGCTCGTTCGAGTCGCTCGCGGTCGGCGAGTCCACAACCGACTCCTTCGTCTACACCGCCGACGACGGCCGCGGCGGCAGCGACACGGCGACCGTCACCGTCACCGTCACGGGCGTCAACGACGCACCCACCGCGACGGCCAACTCGACCACGACGGACGAGGACACGCCGGTCACGACTGCGAACGTGTTGAGCGACGACAGCGATCCCGATGCCAGTGACGTGTTGTCGGTCGACAGCATCGACACGACAGGCACGGTGGGAACCGTCACCGACAACGGCGACGGCACCTTCGGCTACGACCCGGACGGGAAC
>JAOTZB010000130.1 GCA_029861625.1 Acidimicrobiia bacterium | reverse complement strand
GTCCGTGACGACACCACGGCCCGCTTCTACGCCACCTATCGGCGACCGCTCGCCAACTGGCGCAAGGCCCGGGGGTTCCGCCAGCGTGACTACGCGTTGCGGAATGCGGCCTGGCACGTCACCGACCTCTTCGCCGAGATGAACGAGGCCGATGATCGCCGGGACGGGTTCCTCGACCCGCTGTCGATGCTCAGGGACGGTCCAGCGGAACAGGTCGACTGCGGCGCACCGGCCGAGGCGGCCGCGGCTGTGAAACATGCGGCCGTCACCGTCGGCGCCGACCTCGTCGGCATCACCGGATACGACGAACGCTGGCAGTACACCGAGCGGTTCTCGGCAACGACGGGCGGGCCCAAGCCGAACGACCTCATCGGTGGGCTGGAGCACGTGATCGTCATCGCCCAGGAGATGGACGAGGGGCTCATCAAGACCGCTCCCTCGGCCCTGGCCGGCGCGGCCACGGGTCTCGGCTACTCGCAGGACGCGCTCGTCTTGTTGACGATGGCCCAGTATCTCCGCAACCTCGGCTACCGGGCCGTGCCGTCGATGAACGACACCGCACTCGCCATCCCCTACGCGGTCAAGGCCGGGCTGGGCGAATACGGCAGACACGGCCTGCTGATCACCCCCGAGTTCGGGCCACGGGTCCGAATCGGGAAGATCTACACCGACCTCCCCCTCGCCCACGATCGACCCGTCGACTTCGGCGTGAAGGCGTTCTGCGACGGCTGCAACCGTTGCTCGACCGCGTGCCCGGCACGGGCGATTCCCGACACTGCACCGTCGACGCACCGCCACAACAGGTCGAACATCGCCGGGATCCGCAAGTGGACCATCGACGGCGAGAAGTGCTTCGGCTACTGGTCGAAGATCAACAGCGACTGTGCCGTCTGCGTGCGCGTCTGCCCGTTCACACGCGACTACTCGCGGCGGCGGAACCGGCTCTGGCGCCGTCTCGCCGGCACCCGGTTGCGAAGGACTGCGCTTCGCCTGCACGATCGGTTCGGTGGTGGCAAGCGCCTGAAGTCGAAGGAGTGGTGGCCGGGAGACGACCGAACCGGGAGCCTGTGAGGTCCCGGCTGGTCGGCGCGGCCCAGCTACCCTGCGCGTCATGCGTTTCGAACGTGGCTACAAGTCGAAAAACGTCGAGTACCGCGGCCGCGCGGGCAAGAAGGGCCTCGCGCTCGGGGGTGGCGGGCTCGGCATCATCGGCGTGATCATCGCATTGCTCCTCAGCGGCGGCGGGGGCGGCGGCATCGACTTCGATGACATCACGGCCGGAGCGGGATCGAGCGACCAGACCACCTCGGAGCTGCCTCCCGAGAACGCATTCCTCGAGTTCGTGTTCGACGACGTGCAGTTCTTCTGGGACGACCTGTTCGCCGCGAGCGACGCCGACTACCCCGAGGCCCGCTTCGTCATCTTCGCCCAAGCCGTGAACACCGACGGCTGCGGTCAGGCCAGCTCGGCGGTCGGGCCCTTCTACTGCCCCGCCGACTCGCAGGTGTACCTCGATCAGGAGTTCCTCGACGAGCTGCAACGCCGCTTCGGCGCCCCCGGGGACTTCGCGCAGGCGTACGTGATCGCGCACGAGGTCGGTCACCACGTCCAGAACGTCACCGGCATCAGCGCCGATGTCCGGGCCCGACAGCAAGGGGCGAACCAGGCCGACGTCAACGACCTGTCGGTCCGCCTCGAGCTGCAGGCCGACTGCCTCGCGGGTGTCTGGGCCAACGACGCCGAGGCGCGCGGCCTGCTCGAACGGGGTGATCTCGAGGAAGGACTCGGTGCGGCTGCCGCGGTCGGCGACGACCGCATCAATCCCGGCGCCGGCCCCGAGAGCTGGACGCACGGCTCCGCCGATCAACGGGTCGAGTGGTTCAGCGTCGGCTTCGACACCGGCAACCCGCAGGAGTGCGACTCGGTCTGAGCGGGCGCGGCCTACCGGTCGAAGCCGGTGAAGAGCACGACCGCCCGCTCGGTCGGTCCCGGTGGGTCCGTCAACAAGCCGGCGAGCCCGGCCGCACCCGTCGGGCAGACGGGAATGTCGGTGTGGGCGTGGGCCAGCTCGTACGAGCGGTGGAGCGTCTCCTCCGAGGCCAGCACCGGCGTACCGCCCGAGCGGGCCATGGCCTCGACGACGGGCAACCAGTCGTAGGTCACGTCGTCGAGGATGCCGGTCGCGAAGCTCTTCGGTTCTGTCTCCCATGGCGTCATGTACGCGTCGGGATCGGCGCGCGCGGCGGTCATCACGGCGACCGGGTCGGCGCCGCCTGCGTCGCCGACGAGGCGCTGCCAGGCCCGGACGAGCGGATGAGCCTGTTCGGGCTGAACCGCGCGGATCCGAGGCACCGAGCTGAGCCAACCGGCCTCGACCGCATCGAACAACGCCATCGAGGTCGAGGCCGCGAGCGCTCCGCCGCCGACCTGGACGTAGATGACGTCGAGCGACGCGGGTGCACCCACTGCCGCCGCGAGCTGTTCGGCGAGCTCCCAACCCAGGGTTCGGCCACCGTCGAGCGCAGCCGGCACCTCGGTGCCCTGCACCGTGAAGGGAACAGCTCCCTCGGCGACGGACTCGCGGTATCGGAGAAAGCACGGGTCGCCCTGCTCGCCGTCGCGGCGAGGCGACACCTTCAGGACGGCGCCGAGCGCGGTGAGCTCGTCGATCACCGCGGCATCGGCCCATGTCGGCACGAACACGTGCAGCTCACGGCCGATGCCCTTGGCGATGGTTGCCGCGGCGATCGCCGCGTTCCCGCAGCTCGAGATGGCGTACGGCGCGCCCGTGTCGTCGCCCCGGACTGCGTGCGAGAGCGCGATGCCGAACAGGTGTCGGGCCTTGTGCGAGTGCCCGACGTTGTCCGTCTCGTCCTTCACCCACAGGTCGCCCCCGAGGCGGGCGGCATCCGCGAGCTCGCTCGCCCGACCGAAGGGCGTTCGGACGAACCCGTGCCCCGCGACCGACGCCACCGCATCGTCGAGCTCGGAGACGAGGTCGACGAACCGCTGGTCGTTCCAACCGAGATCGATCGCGGCCCGGTAGCTGTCGAGCCGCTCCCGGTAGCGGAGGAACGGGTGTTCCGACGACGAGGTCATCGCCTCACCCCAGCCCGGTGCGAGCGTTGAACTCGCCGATCATCGCGTCCCAGTCGGTGACGAAGTGGCGGGTGCCGTCCCAGAAGTCCTGTGAGCGGCGGGCCTCGAAGTCGGCGACATCGATCCCCTGTTGTTCGACCCACGTGAAGTAGCCGAGATTGAACACCCGGTTGCGGGCCTCGTCGTCCATGTCGAGGACGTGCTCGTCGGTGACCGTCGCCAGATGCTCGGCGTACGCATCGATCGCATGGGACGGCTCGAAGCCGTCGGGATAGTGGGCCGCCAGTGTCTTGGCCCGTTCCGACGGATAGAGCTCGGAGCCGTCGGTCGCCACCGTGACGACGATGTCGTCGGCCCCGAGGTCCCAGTGTTTGGCCGCCTTGATGGCCGCCAGCGCGTTGCAGATCGACGAGAATCCCAGATGGACGAGATCGTCCACCAGCTCTCGGGAGACACCCTTGTCGAGGAGCACTGCCTTGCCGGCGTCGGTGTTGAACACCACGTCGAGGGTGTCGGTCGACCGGTCGCTGATCCCGACCACGAGGTCGGTGTTGGTGACGTTGTGGATGAGCGGTATGTGTTTGTCGCCGATGCCCTGGATGTTGTGCTCGCCGTAGCCGTTGTAGAGCATCGTCGGACACTCGAGCGCTTCCACCGCCACGATGCGAGAGCCGTGCCGATCCTTGAGGTAGTCGCCGGCGCCGAGCGTTCCCGCCGATCCGGACGCCGACACGAAAGCCGCCAGCTCGCCCCCGCCCCGTGACTCGGCAACGGCCTCGACGACGCGTTCGAGCGCCCGGCCGGTGACGTGGTAATGGCCGAGATGGTTCGAGAACTGTGAGAACTGGTTCAGGATCACGTTGGTCGGATCGGTCGCCAGCTCGGCACACGCGTCGTAGATCTCCTTGACGTTGCTCTCGGTTCCGATCGTCCGGATGACGTCGTCGGGGTGTGCGATCCATCGATCGAGCCATTCGAAGCGCTCGCGGCTCATCCCCTCCGGGAGCACCGCGACGCCCCGGCAGCCCATGATCCGCGAGATGGCGACCCCGCCCCTCGCGTAGTTGCCGGTCGACGGCCAGATCGCCCGGTGCCTGGTCGGGTCGAACCGGCCGGTGAGCAGTTGCGGCACCAGGCAGGCGTAGGCGGCCAGCACCTTGTGCGCGCCGATCATGGGGAACCGATTCCCGAGCGCCAACACGATGGTGGCGTCGACGCCGGTGAGCTCGGCCGGCAACACGACGTGGTCGGGCACGGCGCTGGGACCGCTCCCGTCGAGTCGGTTGAACCAGTGCACCCGGAAGAGGTTCCGGGGATCGGCGCCGTTGCGATCGACGCCGGCGAGCTCGGCGGTCAGCTCGGACGGGATCGTCGAGGGATCGGTCAGCTGGGCGAACGTGGGCAGGACGATCTCGTTGTCACGGAACCGCTCGACCGCGCGGTCGTAGGTCGCCGAGTCGGCCATCTCGAGCGTGAGCCCGAGGTTCGCGGCCGCCTGGGCCGGCGGGGTCGCCACGGTGGTCGAGGTGATGCTGGTCGGGGTCATGGGTGCTCCAGATAGCGTCGGTGGCCGGGCCGAGCACCGCCGTGGTGGTCGACCCGTCGAGAGGAATGGTGGTCCGGTGCCTGTCGTGCGTGCTCCAGCATCGTCGGCCAATCTCGGGCCGGGCTTCGATGTGCTCGGTCTCGCGCTGCGTCTCCACACCGAAGTGGCCGCCGATGGTGCAGGCGAGGCTACCGAGGTGGGCCATCCCGCGCATGTTGCGTTCTCCGCGGCCGGTGGCCACGGTGAGATCTGGGTTCGAACCGAGATCCCCCAGGCCCGTGGACTCGGCTTCTCGGGTTCGGCCCGTGTGGCCGGCGCGATGCTCGCCTTCGTGCAACAGGGTCTGTCCGACGAGGACGCACGCGACGAAGCGTTCGCGATCGCAGCCCAGCTCGAGGGTCACGCCGACAATGCCGCGGCCGCCGCGCTCGGCGGCGCCGTCGTCGTGGCGGGCGACACGATCGCGCAGCTGCCCGTGGCCCTGGATGCCTCGGTTGTCGTCTGGGTACCGCAGACCACGTCGCGCACCGAAGACTCGCGCCGTGCCCTGCCCGAGACCGTCAGTTACGACGACGCCGTGTTCAATCTCGGCAGCATCGCCTTGTTGGTGACCGCCATCACCACCGGCGATCATCGACTGCTCGAACGAGCCACCGCCGACCGGCTCCACCAGCCGGCTCGCCTCGCCGGCCTTCCCGGGTCTGCCGCCGCGATCGACGCGATGTACGAGGCCGGGGCCTGGGGTGCGTGGCTGAGCGGCTCGGGTCCGACGGTCGCGGGCTTCGTCGACCCTGAGGCCGCCGACGACATCGCCGCACTGCTCCCCGACGACGGCCACGCCCAGGTGGTGTCGATCGACGTTGCCGGGGCCACCGTGGTGGACCGCAACTAGCGCACGCCCGCGACCTACCCCGACCTCCCGGGCCCGCCGACGGCCCAGGAGGTCGGGTGATCTTGATCCTGATCAGCCGTGGTCGTGGTCAGCGTCCGCGTCGGCCGTGGCTGGTGTCAGGAGGAAGTCGGTGGGCCGGACCGGCTCGGCCTCGGGGTCGAAGCCGGGCACCTCGTTCACGACGATGGCGGTCACCATGCCGAACATGCCCTCTTCCCGCTCGACGTGGGTGAGGATGTGGCAGTGCCAGACCCAGGTCCCGACGTCGTCGGCCCGGAACATCACCGTGTAGCGCTCACCCGGTGACACGTTGATGGTGTCGGCCCAGTACGGCTCGTCGAGGGGCACGCCGTCCTTGGCGTACACGAGCTGGGGGAACTGGTGCAGGTGCATCGGGTGGATCTGGAGGCCCTCGTTGTAGTACGTGACGCTCACCCAGTCGCCCTGGTCGAGGACTACCGGTTCGGTCGCCGGGAAGCTCTTGCCGTTCAGGCTGAAGCCGATCGTTCCCGCATCGTTCAGCACCATCGGCATGTCGAGCGCCAGCTCGAGATCGTCCGGGATCTCCACCCCGCTGATGGTCATGCCCCGCGGTATCGGGTTGTCACCGATGCGGATCACGCCGAACATGCCGCGGATCACCTGGATCTGCGCGTGGTTGTGGGCGTGATACATCCCGATGGCGGCCTCGTCGGCGACGAACTCGTAGGTGAACGTGCCGCCGTCGGGCGGGATCAGGTCCTGGGTGATCGGCGCCACACCGTCCTGATCGTTCGGCGTCCGCACGCCGTGCCAGTGGATGTCGGTCCCCATCGGAAGGTTGTTGACCACCCGCACCTGCACGTTGTCGCCCTGGTCGAGCAGGATCTGGGGCGCCGGCACGACGCCGTTGTACGTCCATGCTTCGACGAAACGTCCCGGCTCGACCTCCCACTCGACGATCTCCGCCGTCAGATCGAACACCTTGGTGCCGTCGTCGAGGATCTCGGTGGGATCGAGGATCGGGTTCCCGAGCCCTTCGGTCGCGGCCGGGAACGCCAGGATCGACTCGGTCATCGCCCGGTCCATCTCGGCGTAGTCGGGCTCATCGTCGCCACCCGCTTGGGCCGCGCTCGCAAGGGCGGCGATCTCGGCTTCGTCGTCGGTGACCGTGAGGCTCGTGACCATGCCCGCCTCACGGTGGCCGGCGATGTCGCACCACAGCTCGTACTCGCCGGGTGAGAGGCTCGCGACGTCGAGGGTCGCTGTCGCGCCGGACGAGATGTTTGCCGTGCGGACCCCGGCCTCCTCGACGATCAGGTTGTGCTCGGCCGATCCGGCGTTGCTCACGACGAAGCTCACGTCGCCTGCCGCCACCGTGCTCGGCGCATCGATCGCGAACTCGCTGAGCGTGACCTGCGCGGTCGAGCCGGAGCTCGAGGTCGGTGTGGCCGCCGAGTCCGAGGAGCGCCAGATCGAGATCCCGGCCAGGATGAACAGGGGCAAGGTGAGCATCCCCATCGCGACGACGAAGAGCAGCACGACCGAGCCGGACGAGCTGCTGCTGCCGGCTGCGGACTCGGCACTTCTCTTTGAGGTGGGGTCGGGCATGTTTCCTCCGGGATGGGTTCAGCCCACATGGGACCAGCCCCGAGCGGAGCGCGACTAGGGACCAACGTCCCGGACACGCGATATTCGCTTGCGCCCCACCGAGCCGTCGTTCAGGCTGGGCCCGACCTCTCCACGACGCTCGACGAAAGGAGTGCACCCATGAAGACGACCATCACCACGATGATCCTCGTGGCGGCAGCTCTCGAGCCGTCGTCACGTGCCGGGTTCGACACGGCCGCCTGCTGACGTCGCGATCGGGCACCTGAACCTTCCACCGCGGAGCCCTCACGGGCCACCGACGGGTCACATCATCCTCGACGCACCGATCGGATGTCGGCGCGTCCGACCTTCGAGGCACCTCATGTTCGAACAACTCCAACTCAGACAAGCACTGGAAGAGATCGAGAGACGGCATCACCGCGCCGAGCTCGCCCGCTTCGTCTCGGCTGCTCCGCCCCGACGGCCGATCCGTCGCCGGCTGGCCAGGCGGCTGGTACGACTGGCCGACCGGCTCGATCCCCAACCCGGACTGCGGGGTCAGGCGTCGCGTGCCGTCGTCTGACCCTGCCCCAGGGCGACGACCGGCTCGTCGACGGACCACGGGAAGTTGATCCAGTCGTCGGTGCGCTTCCAGATGTACTCGCACTTCACGACGGAGTGGGACTTCTCGTAGAGCACGGCCGAGCGGACCTCGCCGACGGTGGCGATGCAGTGGTCGCGCACGAGGTCGAGCGTGTGGCCGGTGTCGGCGACATCGTCTGCGATGAGCACCTTCGAGGACTTGTGATCGATGAGATCGATGTGAGGCGGGAGCATCACGGGCACATCGAGCCGCTCGTCGATCCCCGTGTAGTACTCGACGTTCATCACATACAGGTTCTTCACCGACAGGGCGTAGCCCAGCGACCCCGCCACGAAGAGCCCGCCTCGTGCGATGGCGAGGATCAGATCGGGTTGGTAGCCGTCATCGGCGACCTGCACGGCAAGTTCGCGGACAGCGACGCCGTAGCGGGCCCAGTCGAGCTCCTCACGTACTTCGGTCACCCGTTCGCCTCCGATTCGATGGTTCCGCAGAACCTAGCGCGGGTCGTTCGTGAGTGAGTCGTGGCGATGATCGCTTGACAAGGAGGTGGTCCGACGAGTCGTCTTGGCGGCGTGATCCGACCGATTCCCGCGTTCATCGTCGCCCCGGATTGGTGCGCACGGGTGGTGTCACCCGCCTACGACGCGCTCACCTCGAGACAACGACGCGACTTCATGGTCGAACATCCCGACAGCTACCTGCACGTGACCCGCTCGCTCGAGGACGACCAGCGGGGAGAGCGAACACCGGCGGAGATCGCCGAGAGCAACGCCGAGCACCTCCGCGATCTCCTTCGCCGCGGCGCATTCGTCGAACATCCGCCCGCCATCTACCTCTACCGGATGACGACCGGTAACCACGTGCAGACAGCGATCGTCGCCGACATTCCGCTCACGGCGCTCGACGATGGTGTCATTCGCCCCCACGAGGGCACTCGCACCGACCGGGAGGACCAGCTCGTCCTGCATCTCCGCACCGTGGGCGCCACGTCGAGCCCGGTCGCGATGGCCTACCGGGACGATCCCGATCTGGCGGTGGTCATCGACGATGTCGTCGCTTCGGCGCCCATGCTCGATTTCGCCGGCGCCGGTGGCCTCCACCAACAGGTGTGGTGTCTCGACGACGCTGTCGCCGAACGACTGATCGAGACGTTCGGCACCGAACGACCGCTGTATGTCACCGACGGGCACCATCGACTCGCCGCCGCCATCCGCTACCGCGACGAGATCGAGTACGGCAGTGCCGGTTCCGCCGACTCGTCTCACCACTATGTGATGTGCGCGCTGTTCGCGGCATCGGAGCTGCGGACCCTTGCGTTTCACCGCATGGTCGTGAGCGACATGACCGCCGACGAGCTCGCGATCGCAGTCGCCGACGTCGCGACGCTCACCGCGGCGTCGGCACCCGATCTCCTCGCGATCGAGCCGGGCGGCATCGGCGTGTACCTCCGAGGCGAGTGGTTCGCGCTGGAGCCCCACGCCCACGCCGGCGACAAGGCCGATGTGACGTGGCTCCAGGACGAGGTCCTCGGCCCGGTCCTCGGCATCGTGTCACCGCGAACCGATCGCCGGCTCGACCACATCACCGCCGCTGCCGGCGTCGATGCCCTGACCGGCTTGTGCGACGAGCGATGCGCGATCGGGTTCCTGCTCCACCCGACGCCGGTCGATGCACTGATCGTCGCGACGGACGCGGGCGAGATGATGCCGCCGAAGTCGACGTTCTTCTCGCCGAAGCCGCGTTCGGGAGTGTTCCTGCGCTTTCGTCGCTGACGCGGGTCACGCGTACTGTGCTGCCATGACTGCACTCACCGGCCGTGTCGCCCTCGTCACCGGTGGGAACGGCGGCATCGGGCTCGGTATGGCGAAGGGCATGGCGGCCGCCGGTGCCGACATCGTCATCTGGGGGCGGAACGAGACGAAGAACGCCGACGCCGTCGCCACGATCGAGGCGATCGGACGCCGTGCCGCCGCATTTGTCGTCGATGCGGGCGACGAGCAGCAGATAGTCGAGACGTTGGCGGCATCGATCGAGGCCATGGGCCACGTCGACGTGGCGATTGCCAATGCGGGCACGTCGAGGGGCGGGGTTGCCATCACCGACGTGACGCTCGACGCGTGGCGTCTGGTGCACCGCCTGAACCTCGACGGCGTGTTCTTGTTGTTCCGCGAGGCGGCACGCCACATGATCGACCGGGGCGAAGGCGGCTCGCTGATCGCCGTTTCGTCGACCGCCTCGATCCACGGACCGGCCGGCAACCACTCGTACGCCTCGTCGAAGACCG
>JAOTZB010000432.1 GCA_029861625.1 Acidimicrobiia bacterium | reverse complement strand
AGTTCACCGCCGCCAACCGCGCCGCCTCACGGGCACCATGGTTCACGTCGGTCTTCTGCGACCACGCCGCACCGAACTCCACCGTGCCGAAGATCACCAGCACCAACAACGGCAACACGATCGCGAACTCGACCGCAGCCGCCCCCCGCTCGCGCCAGAACCGGCGGACCAAGCCGGGGGGATTGACCTCGACAGCCACTCGGTTTTCCTTCCCCGCCCGGGAAACGAACCTGACGAGCTGGAAGGCATGACTCCCCGACCCGGGGCCATGACATGGCAGCTACGTATAGAGATCGTCCGGTGAGGGCGGGGGCATTACCGCTCAGGGCCGAAATGGGCAGGATTGCCCAGCCCAGGCCCGTGCGGGTATCAGCCGGCGGAGTCGGGCTCTGGGCCCGGATGACCGCTCAGATACAGGTATCCGGGTTCGGCGGGTCCTCGAGGAGTGTGAGGCCGGGCTGGCAGACCAACACGCTCGGCGGTGTGCCGTAGGCGGTCGTGTCGAGCAAACCGGTGTAGCTGGTCGTCACGCCGTCGGCGTCGATGGAGACGAACTCGAAGGAAACATTGTGCACCTGGCTGGCCCCGCTGTTCTGGAGACCGTCCACGGTCATCGTGCACAAGCCAGTGGCATCCGTCGTGCATGTGACGGCGGCCCCGCCGGCGAGCGGACCCGTCGACGGGTACCACGTGCCGTTGACGACCGCTCCGGTCACCTGCGAACCGCTGATCGTGGTGACGATCACGTCGACCGATGCCTGCCACTTCGGCCCATCGCCGAGGCTGCGCCGGTTCTGGATGTCGTCGAGCTTCACCTCGACGATCGGGTCCGAGGTCTCGATGTCCTCGCCGATGGTCGTCCCGGTGTCGGTGCCGTCGGCGACACCGGTGGCGTCATTGCTGGGGTTGCCGATCCGATCGCCTCGCGCCTCGAGCGCGTCGGTGGAGGTGTCGGTCAGGCCGTCGATGGCCAGGACCGAGACCGCCACCACGAGCGCGACGACCAAGCCGTACTCGACGATGGTCGCGCCGCGTTCTCCCGTTCGGGCTCGTCCCACTCGGGCACTTCGTGCCCGGATGAGCGCAGCAATCGTCTGGAACTGTCGTCTCATGTCCTCACCCCACCAGCTGTATGAATCGGTTCTTGGAGATGTCGTACGCGGCAGTCGGGTCGCCGAGGCCGTTCGGCAGCGACGCATCCGGCAACACGAACGCCCTCATGGCGCTGATCTTCTCGGTCGTTGCCGCCGAGGTGTACCCGACACCGGGGTCGAAGATGATCTCGCAGCCGGATGTGCTGCAGTTGCCCGCATAGATCCGCTGGACGAAGATCGGCTCGAGGTCGATGAACGAGACATAGGCCGATCCATTCGGATTGGCCGTGTCGAGCTCGGGCACATAGCCGAATCGCGGGCTGTACTGGATGTCGTACAGGTCGTTCTCGGGGTCAGGGGCGCTGTTCCGGTTGAACACCGGATCGGAGCAAGCCCCCGAACAGCCGGCGGGGAACTCGCCGGTCGCGGGGCTGGAGCTCGTGTCCTGATACGAACCCTTGTCGTCCCACTCGAGACCGTCGTAGTGCGTGATGCAGCGGTCCATGAGCTTGGCTGTGCGATCGGCGTCGGAGGCCGACGTGAGGTGGAGCTCGATCGCGTCCGGGAGCAGGTCGAGATCGTCGGCGGTGCCGAGGACGTTGTCGGGACCGACGAACTGGCCGCGGTGGCACGAGTTGGGGACGTTCGCCCCGGTGAGGTCGCCGATGTACTCGTAGAGCGCCACGTCGTCCAGTGCGACGCCTGCGACCGACGTCGTCGCCGCCCCGGCGCCCCAGTCGGTGCCGCCGCGCTGGAGGCGGGCGGGCTCACCGTCGGAGAAATAGGAGGAATCACCGAAGGCCATGCCGATGCCGAGGGTGCGGGGCACGTTGCCGGTGACGGTGTCGGCTCCGTTCGGATTCGGACCGGCACAGCTGTTCGCAATCGCGTCCGGTACGGAGATGGCGCCGTGCGGGGCGCCGCCGAGCAGCGAGATCTCGTGGTCGAGCCCGACCGACAGGTTGTTCGCCAGCCGACCGCTCTTGCCGGTGCCGTTGCAGTCCTCGGCGGTCCCGAGGAGGTTGTTGCCGTAGAAGCCGAAGTCGACGAAGCCGAAGTTGCCCGAGGTAGGGGTGTTGCAGTCGTCGTCGGGCACGTTGCCGGCGCCGGCCTTCAGGCAGACATCTCCCGATGCGCCGGCGGCGAGACCGAATGGCAGGACGTCGCCGTAGCCGAGCGGCACGATCGCCGCAACAGAGGTGGCGGAGTGGTCGAAGTTGTCGATACCGACCACGGCCCCGAAGACCGCATCGGCCTTGCGAATGGGGAGCTCGACTCGCACCTGGGTTCCGGAGGTGTCGATCGAGACGCAGCTGTTGGCGGTCACCTGAGTGAACCCGGCCGGTACGGGATCGGTGCACGAGGAGAACTCGGCAGCCGTGAACGGTGCGTCGACATTGCGATTGGCGAGGTCGAGGGCAGTCGCTGCTGCCGTTGCCGGCACGTCCAGCTCCTGGGCCGCGCCGAGCGCGGCCGCGTCAGCCGTCGACTGATCCTGGCGACGCTCGTTGGTCACGTTGCCCAGATCGACCGCCAGCGCGGCGAACGTCGTCACCGCCGCGATCATGATCGCGATCAGCGGCAG
>JAOTZB010000431.1 GCA_029861625.1 Acidimicrobiia bacterium | reverse complement strand
GCCGGCGTTCTTCCCGCTGCGGCTGCTCGCGGTGGTCTTCATCGACGTGTTCCGCGGTATCCCGCTCATCTTGTTGATCCTGTTGCTGGGATTCGGTGTCCCGGCGCTCGACCTTCCCGGCCTCCCGAACGGTGCGATGTTCTGGGGGCTCGTCGCGCTCACATTGTCGTACGCGGCCTATACCGCCGAGATCTACCGCTCGGGGATCGACGCCGTTCCCGAGAGCCAGCGTTCGTCGGCCCGCGCACTCGGGCTGACGCAGTGGCAGACGATGTGGTTCGCGATCTTGCCCCAGGCGATCCGCAACGTCGTTCCTGCGCTGATGAACACGGTGGTGAGCCTCCAGAAGGATGTCGCACTCATCTCGGTGCTCGGCGTGCGCGACGCGGTGCGCGAGGCCCAGATCTACACCTCCCGGACCTTCAACTACACCTCGTACATCGTCGCGACCGTGTTGTTCCTGGCCATCAGCATCCCGCTCACGCGTTACGTCGACTGGTACATCGGTCGCGACCGCGCCCGCCGATCCCAAGCCGCCGTGTGACCTCGTCGAAGCTGGTTCTCGAGGACGTGCACAAGGCGTTCGGCTCCAAACAGGTGCTCAATGGCATCGACTTCACCGTCGACGAGCACGAGGTGGTCTGTCTCATCGGCCCGAGCGGCTGTGGCAAGTCGACCATCCTTCGCTGCGTCGACCTGCTCGAGCGGATCGATCGGGGCCGTATCGTCCTCGACGGGGAGGACATCACCGACCGACACATCAATGCGAACGACGTGCGCAAACGCATCGGAATCGTCTTCCAGTCGTTCAACCTCTTCCGTCACATGACGGTCCTCGACAACGTGACGCTCGGGCCGAGACGGGCCCACAAGGTGCAGCGGGCCCTCGCCGAGGAGCGGGCTACCACGCTCCTGGAACGGTTCGGGCTCGAGGACAAGCTGCGCGAGTACCCCGACCGGCTGTCGGGCGGTCAACAGCAGCGGGCCGCGATCGTGCGCGCTCTCATGGGCGACCCCGAGATCCTGCTCCTCGACGAGGTCACATCAGCGCTCGATCCCGAGCTCGTCGGCGAGGTGCTGTCGGTGATCCGCGATCTCGCCGAACGTGGCCTCACGATGGTTCTCGCCACCCACGAGATGGGTTTCGCCCGAGATGTCGCCAGCCGGGTCGCCTTCCTCGACGCGGGCGTCGTGCTCGAGATGGGACCACCGGCAGAGCTGTTCTCCGATCCGCAAGCGGACCGCACGAGACGGTTCCTCCAGCGGGTTATCGAGGCCGGCCGGCTCTGAGCGAGGCCGTCAGCAGCCGCCGGGCGGCGTCTTGTCCGGGATGCTCGGGTCGACGACCTCGACGTGCACGTGGGGCCACGACGGTTCGGCCGTGAACTCGTCGATTTGCGATTCGAACGGGAAGCGGGTGGCCCTGGGGGCGAGCACGGTGACACCCGCGATGACTCGGTCGCCGATGCTGACCTGTTCACCGTCGATGTGGAAGATTTTCACCTGCCAGCCCGGCCGCGAGTCCGGCTCGATGTACACGTAGTCGTCGGAGTACTGGCAATAGAGGAGGTAGCCGCCCTCGGCGATGACGGTGCCGGTCACGGGAGCGCGAATCTGGGTCTCGGGCTCGACGACGATGTCGGCCGCGGAGCGCGACCCCGTTCCGCGATTGCGGGTCTCCATCGTCATGACCTGGGTCTCGACGTCGAGCGCGTCCATCTGCTGGGAACCGTCGTGGCCCGACTCGTGGAACCCGATGCGCTCGACCAACGACGCCGGATGGAACAGCGTGACAGGCCCGGTGGTCGCAAAGGGCTCCCACGCCTGTTCGTTCACGATTCGCGGTATCGGGCCCGGCTCGAGCGCAACGCGACGGAGCGCGAACGTGTCGGTGCCGTCGGCGTTCCAGTCGCCCACGAGAAGCTGGTCGGAATCGAACCCGAACGAGATGGTGGTGTGGGCCACGCCCGTCTCGAAGTCGTTGCGGATGAAGATGTCGCGCCCGCGTCGCACCGCGAAGGTGTCGATGCCGTCGCCGTTCCAGTCGCCGACGAAGGTCTGGTCGTCCGCCTTGCCGTACGCGAAGACGATGTCGGCGACCCCGGTGGTGATCGAGTTCCGCACGTGGAACTGGTTGCCGCGCCGCACCGCGAAGGTGTCGATGCCGTCGCCGTTCCAGTCGCCGACGAACAGCTCGTCGCCGGCCTGACCGAACGCGAAGACAGCGTCGGCGACGCCGGTGGTGGGAGAGTTGCGGACGAAGAAGACGTTCGCCCGCCGCACGCCCAGCGTGTCGCTGCGGTTGCCGTCCCAGTCGCCGATCACGATCTCGTCGGTCGCGCTCCCGTACGCGGCCGTGCCCTCGCTGAAGCCGCGCTCGTCGACCAGTGTGAACACGTTGCCGGACCGGGTCGCGAACCCGGTGGTGCCGTTGCCGGTCCAGTCGCCGGTGAGGATCTGGTCATCGGTGGGGTCGCCGAACAAGAAGTCGTAGTCGGCGGCGCCGCTCGAGATCGTGTTCGACACGAATATGCGTGACTGGAGCACTTCGGGGCCGGTGGTGTGGGCGGTGGCGACGCGATCATCGGGGGCATCGGGGCGATCGCCGGTCGGATCGCCCGCGGCCGATGACGATGCGGGGACCAGGGCGGCTGCGCAGAGCGCGGCTGCCACAGCAACGATCGC
>JAOTZB010000430.1 GCA_029861625.1 Acidimicrobiia bacterium | reverse complement strand
AGCGCAGGCGACTGCGGACGAGTCCGGTGTCGGGTCGTCGGGCGCGGAGCACGGGTGTGACGATGTCGCGTCGGGCGTACGCGGCCGTCGACCACAGGAACCGCAGCGGCGCCCGCCAGGCGAGGCGGCCCGGCGCGTTCTTGGTGAGCATGAGGAGGCGGTTGCGCTCGGTGAAGTAGCGGAACATCGGCGAGCCTTCGACCGACGATGCCGCGTGGAGATGACGGACCCGGGACTCGGGGACATATCGGTACCGCCAGCCCCGGAGGCGCCCCCGCCACGAGAGGTCGGTGTCCTCGTAGTACAGGAAGAACCGTTCGTCGAACAACCCGACATCGGCCAGGTACTCGGGCCGGAGCACCACAGCCGCCCCACACCACGCGAAGACATCAGCCGGGCGGTCGAACGCGTCGCCGTCGGGTTCGAGGAACCCCCGGTCGGCACCGGAGCCGTCGTGGAGGACGACCGAACCGGCGTTGTTGACGACATCGATGAGGGGCCCGTCGGTCTCGATCGAGATCGACGCTTCCTCGACGATCTCGACGTGCACTCGGTGCGATCCGACCGCGACTGTGAGCGATGTCGGCCGACCGGGCGATTCGAAGTCGAGCTCGAGCCGCCACGGCCCGGCGCCTGGCCCGTCGCTCACAGGAGCCCGAACCACAGCCTCGGCTGCGGTCCAGCGGAACGGTGATCCGGATGCGCTGGTCTCGATCCCGTGGACCCCCGGGCCGGGCTGGAGGTACTGCCAGACATCGGCGCCGTCGGCCCGGACCCCGGTCAGTCGAACTCCGAGCTCCCGCGGATCGCCGCCACCGGGCCAGAACGCCGGCGTCGTGATCGCGACGTCGACGAACCGGTGGGCCAGCAGGATTCTCGGGCAGGTTGCGCCGAGCGAGGGATCGGCCTCGAGCGCTTCGACCAGCGGTGCGAGCCACCCCGGTTCGACGAACGCATCGCTGTTCACGAGCGCCACATGATCGACGTCGTGGAGATCGGTCAGCGCGAGGTTGTTCGCGGGAAATCCGGTGTTCTCCGGTGAGTCGATCAGGCGAACCGCCGGGGCTCGCGCCGCGGCTTCGTCGCGACTGTCGTCGGTCGACGCATTGTCGATGACGACGATGTCGAGGCGATCGGGGGGCCAGTCGGTCGCGAGGAGGTGGTCGAGCGTGCGGGCGAGGTAGGGGTGTCCGTTGTAGTTGAGCACGACGACGCGGACCAACGGACTGGGCATTCGGGTTGTCTACCACGACCAATCGCAGTGGCCACCCGGTTCGAGGCGCCGACGATAGGATCATCCGGTCCCGAGCGGAGCGAGGCCCGATGCCAGAAATCATCGACGACGCTGCTCACATCGACGTGAGCGTGGTGTTGCCGGTCTACAACGAGAAGGGCCACCTTCTCGACGAGATCGCGAGGATCACCGAGGCGCTCGACGCGTCGAGGTACACCTACGAGATCATCGTCGTCGACGACGGATCCGACGACGGGTCGAGCGAGCAGCTCGAGACGATCGAGGGGATCCGACTGCTGTCGTTCACCCACAACCGCGGCTCGGGCTCGGCCCGCCGATCCGGCACCCAGGCGGCACGAGGCGATGTCGTGGTGTGGACGGACTCCGACATGTCCTACCCGAACGACCGCATTCCCGAGCTGGTCGACGAGCTCGACGGCTGGGACCAGGTCGTCGGTGCTCGCACATCGGAACAGGGCACCCTGAAGCTCTTCCGGGTCCCCGCCAAGTTCCTGATCCGCAAGCTGGCAAGCTACCTCAGCGCGACGAAGATCCCCGATCTCAACTCCGGGCTCCGAGCCTTCCGCCGCGACGTCTCGCTCCAGTTCCTGCACCTCTTGCCGGTCGGCTTCTCCTGCGTGACGACCATCACGATGACGTTCCTCGCCAACGGCTACTCGGTGAAGTACGTGCCGATCGGATACGCCAAACGGGCGGGCAAGTCGAAGTTCCACTGGTGGTCCGACACGCGCCGCTATCTCACCCAGGTCATCCGGATGATCCTGTCGTACGCGCCGCTCCGCGTCATCGCTCCGATCGGAACCGTGCTGCTCCTCGTCGGATCGACCAAGCTGGTGTACGACCTGTTCGACAAGGACCTCCGACCGGCACTGAACACGTTGTTGTTGTTGTTCGCGGCGTTCCAGATCTTCGCGATCGGGCTCCTCGCCGACCTGATCGTCCGCCTCAACCGCACCAAGAACGCCGTCGACCCCGCACGACGGTGAGCGACGCTCTCACGATCTTTCGCCGTCTGGACGCCGACCGCGGCCCGGCCACGGCGTTCACGGCGGGCGAGGCCGCGGTCGGAGTACTCCTCGCGGGACTGGCGCTCGTCGCGTGGGCGTCGCTCACGCTCGCGCAGCTCGGCGAGCTCCGGCGGTCGAGCCTGGTGGTCGTGGTCGTCGTCGCGGCACTCATCCTTGCCGTCCTGCTCCGCCGCGTCGGCCTGCCGACGGTCACCGTCGATCGAACCGAGCTGTGGCTCATCGGGGCCGTGGGGATCGTCGCCGCGATCTTCTTCATCCCGGGAGCGCCGTACGCGATCGCCGACAAGGATCCAGGGGTCTACGCCACCCATGCCTTCGCGATCGCCCGAACCGGCTCGACCGAGATTCCCGACGCAGTCCTCGCCAATGCCGACACGGTCCCGGCCGTCACCCCGTTCGGCGGC
>JAOTZB010000129.1 GCA_029861625.1 Acidimicrobiia bacterium | reverse complement strand
TCGAGGATGCCGCTGGGATCCTCGTCGTTGTCGAGGACCACGACGGTGATCGCCTGACCGAACCCGGTCGAGACGGCGTCGTCGACAGCCACCGGCGGTGCCTGGGCCACCTCGACCGCGCCGATGTCACAGGACACACCGGAGGGGCGCGGGGTGCCGAGCTGATCGGTGCCGGCGCACTGCGCGGCAGCGGCTGAAACCTCTGCGGTCGTGAAGTCCGTCGGGACGGCGTCGATCACCGGGCTGCCGTCGAGCGGTGTGTGCGCGCCGGCCGCCAGCGGCCCGAGCATCGGGTCGGCACCGGACGTGTCGGTGGCGTCGTCGAGGCCGCACGTGCCGTCGTCGTCCCAGTTGTACCCGAGCGAGGTGACGCCGGGGTCGAACACGATTGTGCAGTTCGCGCCGTCGGGGTTCACGCCGTAGGCGATGATCGACGCAGCAGCGGTCAGCTGCTCGGCGAGGATGTTCTGGGCCGGGGTCTCGATTGCTGTCGGGACGACATCGAATGGCTCCTCACCCAGTGCCTCGTTGCCGGCCACGGTCGCGAACTCCAGGACGACCGAGATCGGGTCGACCGGGACGTCGATCGCTTCGTTGAACTGTGGACCGATGAAGGGAAGCCTGGCCACTGCGGAGATGCCACCGCCGTCGCCGCCCGCGAAGTTGGATGAAAGCGTCGAGGTGTTCACCGTGACCGTGGGCATCGGGGTGGTCACGACCCCGCTCAGGGCTCGCTGCCCGACGAGAACCCGCACGAATGCAATCGCGACCCCGCCGCCGTTGCCGAAGGTCGCCTCGTTCTCGTTCACGCCCGAGCGGGTGATGGTGACGTCGCCCGCGGCCGCGACACCGCCGCCGTGCGCGTTCGCGATATTGCCGGAGACGGTCGAGTCGGTGACGTCGACGATGCTGCCGAGGACGCCGCCGCCACTGCCGCCGCATCGCTCGATCACGCCGTGGTCGGCGGAGCCGACCGGCCCGACGTCGGCGAATCCGAAGCAGTTCGCACCGGCCGCGACATTGCCGCTGACGGTCGAGCCGGCCTCGATCGTGACAGTGCCGGGCAGCTGACCCCCGAAGAATGGGTAGAAGATGCCGCCGCCGTCGCCACACGCCGTGTTGCCCGACACCGAGGAGGCCGACACCACGACCGAACCGTCGCCGCCTCCCGAGTAGTAGGCGATGCCGCCGCCGGCCGCGTAGGAGCTACCGAGCTGGCCGCCGCCGGTCGGGCAGTCCTCGACTGCACTCAGCTCGAACGCCACGTCGCACTGCAGACCACAGCCGTTGAGGGCGAAGACCTGGAAGCCGGCCTGGTTGCCGTCGACGGTTGCACCGTTGGTGGCCGAGACGGTGACGCCGTCGGCCGCGATGCCGCCCCCGTCGAAGTACGACGCATTGCCGTCGACGCTGGACGCGTCGACGCTCACGGTGCCCGTGTAGGCCGCATAGATGCCGCCTCCGCCGCCGCACGAGACGTTGCCCGAGACGCTCGACCCGCCGCTGACGGACACGTCGACATCGGTGTCCTTGCTGTGCGCGGCGATGCCTCCGCCCCGTGCGCCGGTGAAGAAGTAGTCGAGTGCACAGTCCTGGGTGGCCTCGGGCAGTGCCGACTGGTAGAACCGGTCGAAGCCGTCGAATGTCATGCCGACGAAGTTCCCGTCGACGGTCGAGGCTGCCGTGACGTTCACCTGTCCCGAGGCGGAGATGCCACCGCCCTCGAAGCCGGCGATGTTGCCGTCGACGTGCGAACTGCCGGTGACGATCAGGGGGCCGCCGGCCGCGGCCGAGCCGAGATCGGTGGCGTCGATATCGGCGCCGAAGCTGGCAATCCCACCGCCGGCGCCGAAGGCCCAGTTGTTCGAGACGACTGAGCCGTTCTGCACGGTGAGCGCATCGGTCGCGTACACGCCGCCGCCGCTGTTGTTGTTCGAGACGTTCTGGGTGATGGTCGTGGCGTCGAGCACCGTCGGACCGTTGGTGAAGACGCCGGCGCCGTTCCCGTTGCCGTTGCCCCCCGTGATAGTCAGGGCGTTGATCGCCAGCGCACCGGTTGTCTCGTGCTTGAGCACACGACGATTGCAGGTCTGGATGACAGTCGAGCCGTTGCCGTTGATCGTGAGCGACTCGACACCGCGCGGTTCGTGCTCGAGTTGGCCGGTACGGCCATCTTCCTCCTGGGGCCCCGCACCGTTGCACCGGTCGAGCGTGTAGAACTCGCCAGGGGCAGCGAGGTCGATGACGCTGTCGTCGCCGTCGTCCTCGGCCCGCTCGATGGCCTCGCGCAACGACAGGTCGTCGTCGTCGATGGCCGGGGTGAACGTGTCGTCGTTCGTCGTCACCGAATAGGTCGTCACTGCGCCCGCGTCGCCTGATGAGGCCACGACGATGAACGGAACGAGTGCCGCGAGGAGCGCGGCGACAACGGCCGCCATCACCGGCCGCTTCATGTCTGTGAGGAGTGGTGCCACCCTGAACCCTTGTCGTTGCGGTGCGCGCGAGGAAGCACGCGACTTCGGACGGAAATCAAGCAGAACCTAGTACACGTCGGGGCGCGCGTTGCACATCATCGAACCCGCGCCGACCCGGCCGACGCGACAGTGCCCCGGCACCGGGCCGGGGCACTGCGTCGAATTCCCCAGGGGACCGATCAGAAGTCCATGTCGGGCATGCCGCCCGCGGCTCCACCCTCTTCGGGCTTGTCGGCGATCACGGCTTCGGTGGTGAGGAAGAGCGCGGCGATCGAGCCTGCGTTCTCCAGCGCCGAGCGGGTGACCTTGGCGGCGTCGATGATGCCCGCCTTCACCAGATCCTCGTAGTCGCCCGTCGCGGCGTTCAGCCCGACCGCACCCTTGAGGTTGCGGACCTTTTCGACGACGACGCCGCCCTCGAGACCGGCGTTCACCGCGATCTGGGCGAGCGGTGACTCGAGCGACTTGGCGACGATCCGGGCGCCGGTCTTCTCGTCGTCGGACTTCAGGCTCTCCGCCGCCGCGTTCACGGCGTCCTGGGCTCGCAGAAGCGTGACGCCGCCGCCGGCCACGACACCTTCTTCGAGCGCAGCCTTGGTCGTGCTCACGGCATCTTCGATGCGGTGCTTCTTCTCCTTGAGCTCGACCTCGGTCGCGGCTCCGACCTTGAGGACGGCAACACCACCGGACAGCTTCGCCAGGCGCTCCTGGAGCTTCTCACCGTCATAGTCGGAGTCGGTGTTCTCGATCTCGGACTTGATCTGCTTGATCCGACCCTCGACGTCGCTGTGGTCGCCTGCGCCTTCGATGACAGTCGTCTCGTCCTTGCTGACGACGACCTTGCGGGCCCGGCCGAGCAGATCGAGGCTCGTGTTCTCGAGCTTGAGGCCGACCTCCTCGCTGATGACCTGTCCGCCGGTGAGGATCGCCATGTCCTGCAACATCGCCTTGCGGCGGTCGCCGAAGCCGGGTGCCTTCACCGACACCGAGGTGAACGTGCCGCGGATCTTGTTGACGACCAACGTGGCGAGGGCCTCACCCTCGACGTCTTCGGCGATGATCAGGAGCGGCTTGCCGCCCTGCATGACCTTCTCGAGGACCGGCACCACGTCGCGTACGGCCGAGATCTTCGAACCGACGAACAAGATGTACGGGTCGTCGAGGACGGCTTCCATGCGCTCGGGATCGGTGACGAAGTACGGCGAGATGTAGCCCTTGTCGAACCGCATGCCTTCGACCAGATCCATCTCGATGCCGAATGTCTGGCCTTCCTCGACGGTGATGACGCCGTCCTTGCCGACCTTGTCGATGGCCTCGGAGATCATCGATCCGATCTCGGGGTCGGCGGCGGAGATGGCAGCCACGTTGGCGATCTGGGCCTTGTCGTTGTCGACCCGCTTGGCCGACGCGAGGATCGCGTCGCTCGCCGCGGCGACACCGGCCTCGATGCCGCGCTTCATCGACATCGGGTTCGCACCGGCGGCCACGTTGCGAAGGCCTTCGCGGACCATCGCCCATGCGAGCACAGTGGCAGTGGTCGTGCCGTCGCCCGCGACATCGTCGGTCTTCTTCGCTACTTCCTTGACCAGCTCGGCGCCGATGCGCTCGTAGGGATCCTCGAGCTCGATCTCCTTGGCGATCGAAACACCGTCGTTGGTGATCGTCGGGGCGCCCCATTTCTTGTCGAGGACAACGTTGCGGCCCTTCGGGCCGAGCGTGACCCGAACGGCGTCGGCAAGCTGGTTCATGCCGGATTCGAGTGCACGACGGGCTTCTTCGTCGAACGTGATGATCTTGGCCATCGGCGGGGTCGCCTCCATTCAGTTCCCGACACACCGGATGTCGCCGGGTCGGCTGGTGGTTTGCAGTTCTCGGTCCCGGTCGAGCGCTGCTAGCACTCTCGACTGGAGACTGCTACACCGTACCGACGCGCGACCGGCATACCCAACCCTCGGGGTCCACCATCTCGTCGGAATCGCTCGTCGGAATCGCTCGTCGGAATCGCTCGTCGGAATCGCTCGTCGGAATCGCTCGTCGGAATCGCTCGTCGGAATCGCGCCGCGCAGGCGGCGGCGACGAGCGCTCGCTCAGCCGCCGGCGACGGCCGGGATGATGCTGAGCGTCTCGCCGTCGGGCACTTGGGTGTCGAGACCGTCGAGGAACCGCACGTCGTCGTCGGACACGAAGAGATTGACGAACCGGCGGAGCTCGCCGTCGTCGTCGAGGATCTTGGCGCTGAACCCCGGGTGCGACCGGTCGAGGAAGCCGAGCACCTGACCGACGGTTCCGGGCTCGACCACCACCTCGGCCTCACCTGCGGTCAGCGGTCGGAGCGTGGTCGGGACTCTAATTGTGACTGCCATGGTCGGGATTGTACCGGCCGGCGCGGGCTGTCCGTCCCGAGGGGCTCATCGGGTCGATCCGCGTGCGGTGAGCTCGGCTGTGACCGCCTCGTGCACGCAGCCGAGCGTGTCGTCCCACGATCGCTCCTCGCCGAACATCTCCGACAGCGACAACAACGTGACACCGGAAGGAACGTCGACCTCGGCGGCGCCGCACACCACCAGGGCGGGCACGCCGAGCTCGGCCGCCAGCTCGAGCACGCCGCCGACGACCTTTCCCTCGAAGGACTGCTCGTCGAGCAGTCCTTCGCCGGTGACGACGAGATCGGCTCCTTCGACGTGGTCGGCCAGCGCGCGCTCGTCGGCGATCAGCTCGAACCCGGGCAGGAGCTTCGCGCCCAACGAGGCCAGGCCTCCGGCCAGACCCCCGGCGGCTCCGGCGCCGGGGCTATCGCTGACGTCGACGCCGTAGTCGTCGATGTAGACCTGCACCAAGCGTTCGAGCCGACGGCGCAGCAGCTCGACCTGGGCCGGCGAAGCGCCCTTCTGGGGACCGAAGACCTCGGCGGCGTCGGTGAACCGGGTACGCACATCGCACGCGACCAGGAGCTCGACACCGCGAAACCGCTGCACGGGATGCATGGCGCGCAGCGCCCCGAGACCACCATCGGTCGTCGCCGATCCACCGACCCCGATCCGCACACGATTCGCTCCCCGCTGCACGGCGAGGTCGATCAGCTCGCCGGTGCCGTACGTCGTGGCCGCGACCGGATCGTTCGCCTCGGCACCACCGATGATCGAGAGACCCGACGCCTGGGCCATCTCGATGGTCGCCGTCTTGCGGTCGAGGCGCCAACCCGCCGTCACCGGGTCGCCCAGCGGTCCCGTCACGACAGATTCGCGGTTCGGCCCTCCGAACGCCTCGAGCATGCCCTCGCCGCCATCGGCCAGCGGCAGGCCGTCGGCGTCCCAGCCCGCGTCGGCCGCGGCCCGTTCGACCGCGCCGACGATCGCCGAGGCCGACGCGCTGCCCCGGAACTTGTCCGGCGCGACCACCAGCCTCACGATGTCATCCCCGGGCGCTCGGCGGTGCCGATCGGGCGGTTGTCCGCCCGGGGCTCACCCCGGCTGGGGAACCTCGTCCTGTCCGAGGATCACGACGATGTTCGCGCCGCGTGGATCGACGCCGGCGGGATTCGTGGCGGGCAGCGCCACGACGGAGCCGGGCGGGGCGTTGAGGATGCGGGCGACGGCAGCGGCGTCGGCTTCGTAGGTCGCCTCGTAGTAGACGAGCGTGACCTCCTGGACCTCGGCGTTGGTCGGGCTGAGGGTGGTGTAGTTGGCCGCGGCGAGCGATCCCGCCGCCTGGCCGGCTGCGCCGTTCACCTGGGCACCGTTGGCCACGAGCACCTTGACCTCGGCGGGATCACGTTCGCCGGGAGTCAGCGGCGGGGTCGTCTCGGTGCCGTCCGGATCGGTCTCGGTCCCGCCCGTCCCGTCATCGACGACGTCGCCCCCGTCGGTGCTCTCGCCTCCGCCGTCGTCGGCGGATTCGTCGGTACCGCTGTCAGTGTCGGTGTCGCCGGTCTCGGCGGTGCCGCCGGTATCGACGGTGACCGTGGCGTTCGGGACGCTGTCGTCGAAGGCCTGACCGAGCACGAGCGCGCCGACGACGAGGCCGATGACCACCAGTATTGCTCCACGAGATGCCGACGGGTTCATGAGAAGTCCTCCCTGACTGGCATCAAAGTTAGCGCCCCTTCGTCTCGGTGCCTTTGCGTCCCTCGAAGCGGGCCCTGCGGCGGCGGTCGCGCTGACGCCGCAGCCGCAGCACGACGAGGGGGTCGTAGGCCATCGCGTCGGAGTCGTCGAGCAACCGGTTCAACAGCTGGTAGTACCGGGTGGTCGACAGCTCGAAACGTTCGCTGATCGCGGCTTCCTTCGAGCCGTCCTCGGACCACCACGTGCGTTCGTAGTCGAGTATTGCCCTGTCGCGATCGGTGAGCGGCACCGCACCAGGGTCATGTATCGGTGCGCCCGTTGCAAGGACCCTCGCTCCCAGACTGGTGCCGGTCCCCCGACCGCTACCCTCGTGCTGCACGATCCGCGCCCGAGTAGCTCAGTTGGCAGAGCAGCTGTCTTGTAAACAGCAGGTCAGGAGTTCGATTCTCCTCTCGGGCTCGAGCCCCGAGTCACGCGCCGCCGATGCTCCCCACTCCGCGGGCGAGCGCGGCCTCCTCGCCGAGGCGTTTCAGGCCGCGGTGCAGGGCGACCCGCACCGCACCGGGTGACTTCCGGAGCAGGGATGCGATCTGGTCGATGTCGAGCTGGCCGATCACCCGCAGCGCGACGGCCTCCGCCTGGTCAGGCGGCAGGGTTCGTACCCGGCGGAGCACCTCGTCGAGCTCCTCGGCGTCGTGGTGCGGAGCCGGCTCCCCCCAGTCGGGAACGTGCGACGAGACGACCTCGGGACGACGATACGACGCCCTGATGAGGTCGACGTGGCGGCGACGAGCGATGGTGAACAGCAACGAGTGGAAGCCCGAGCGGGTGCCCGAGAAGGTCGGCAGGATGCGGGCAACGTCGAGCCAGACTGCGGATGCGAGGTCTTCGTAGCCGCCCGGTGACAGGCTGCGCAGATATCGCAGCAGGTGCGGATTGTGCTGACGCCAGAGCTCGCCGAGCGCCTCCGAATCTCCGGCCGCGGCGCGCTCGATGAGCCGATCGAAGTCGTCGTCGAGGGACACACTCGGGTATCGGCCCCGGTGCAGCCCAGCTTGAGATCAGTGGGCACTACGAGAGGTCTCGGCGCCGCCGGGGATCAGACGCAGGTGTCGGGGTTCGGCGGGTCCTCGAAGAGGGTCAGACCCGGCTGGCAGACCAACACGTTCGGCGGCGTGCCATAGGCGGTCGTGTCGCTCGCGCCCGTGTAGCTCGTCGTCACGCCGTCGGCGTCGATCGAGTCGAACTCGAAGTTCACGGAGTTGACCTGGCTCGCACCACTGTTCTGGAGACCGTCCACCGTCATGGTGCACAAGCCACTGTCATCGGTCGTGCACGTGACCGGGACACCACCGACCATGGGCCCCGACTCCGGGTACCACGTGCCGTTGACGACGGCTCCGGTCACCTGCGAACCGCTGATGGTCGTGACGATCACGTCGACTGACGCCTGCCACTTCGGGCCGTCGCCGAGGCTGCGTCGGTTCTGGATGTCGTCGAGCTTCACCTCGACGATGGGGTCGCCGACGATGACGTCCTCACCGATGCTCCCCCCGCTCGAATCACCCGATCCCGACCCGGTGCTGTCGTTGTCGGGGTTGCCGATGCGATCGCCCCTGGTCTCCAGGGCGTCGGTCGAGCTCTGCGTCACGCCATCGATGATGAAGATGAGGCTCCCCACCACCAGCGCGAGAACCAGTCCGTACTCGACCGCCGTCGCACCGCGCTCTCGCGTTCTGCCTCGTCCCACTGCCGCCTCTGTCGCGCGAGCGTGCGCCGACATCGTCCGGACCTGTCGTCTCATGTCCTCACCCCACCAGCTGTATGAATCGGTTCTTGGAGATGTCGTAGGCGGCACCGGGGTCGCCGAGGCCGTTCGGCAGCGAAGCGTCGGGGAGCACGAAGGTTCGCATCGCGTTCACCTTGTCGGTCGACGCGCCCGACGAGTAGCCGACACCGGGGTCGTAGATGATCTCGCAGCCGGATGTGTTGCAGCTGCCCGCGTAGATCCGCTGGATGAAGATCGGCTGGATGTCGATGAACGAGACATCGGTGACGCCGTTCGGGTCGGCGGTGTCGAGCTCGGGGACGTAGGCGAACCGGGGGCTGTACTGGATGTCGTACAGGTCGTTCTCGGCGTCGATCGCGGAGTTCCGGTTGAACACCGGGTCCGAACAGGCACCGACACATCCCACCGGGAGCTCACCGGTCGCAGGGCTGACGCTGGTGTCCTGGTACGACCCGTCGTCGTCCCATTCCAGGCCGTCGTAGTGGGTGATGCACCGATCCATGAGCTTGGAGACGCGATCGGCGTCGGCTATCGAGCTCACGTGGAGGGCGATGGCATCGGGGAGCAGGTCGAGGTCGTCCCCGGTGCCCAGCGTGTTGTCGGCACCCACGAACTGGCCGCGGTGGCACGAGTTGGGCACGTTCGCCCCGGCCAGGTTGCCGATGTACTCGTAGAGCGCCACGTCGTCGAGCGAGAAGCCGGCCACCGATGCCTTGGCGGCACCCGAGCCCCAGTCGGCGCCGCCGCGCTGGAGGCGAGCCGGGTCACCGTCGGAGAACAACGTCGAGTCGCCGAAGGCCAGCCCGAGACCGAATGCCCGGGGCACGTTGCCGGTCACCGTGTCGGTTCCGTTCGGGTACGTGGCCCCGCACGTGTTGCCGACCGAGTCCGGTGTCGGGGTGTTGCCGTGCGGGCTCCCTCCGAGCAGCGAGATCTCGTGATCGAGCCCGGCGGCGATGTTGTTGGCCAACCGGCCGCTCTTGCCGCCACCGGTGCAGTCCACGGCCGTGCCGAGCAACACGTTGCCGTAGAAGCCGAAGTTGATGAATCCGAAGTTGCCCGATGTCGGGGTGTTGCAGTCGTCGTCGGGCACATTGCCGGCGCCGGCCTTCAAACAGACGTTGCCGGATGCGCCGTTCGCGAGCCCGAGCGGCAACACGTTCCCGTAGCCCAGCGACACGATCGCCGCGACCGACGTCGCCGAGTGGTCGAAGTTGTCGATGCCGACAACGGCGCCGAACACCGCATCGGCGGACCGAATCGGGAGCTCGACTCGCACCTGGGTTCCGGAGGTGTCGATCGAGACGCAGCCATCGGCCCCGACGGGCGTGAAGCCGCTGGGCGGCGGGTCGGTGCACGTCGAGAACTCGGCAGCGGTGAACGGTACGTCGACATTGCGGTTGGCGAAGTCCAGCGCAGTCGCCGCCGCTGTGGCTGCGACCTCCATCTCCTGGGCGGCGGCGAGTGCAGCAGAGTCCGCGGCCGACTGATCCTGGCGACGCTCGTTGGTCACGTTGCCCAGATCGACCGCCAGCGCGGCGAACGTCGTCACCGCCGCGATCATGATCGCGATGAGCGGCAGGACCGCTCCCCGCTCCCCGCTCCCCGACTCGCGCCGCGCCATCACAATCCGTTGCAGCTCAGGGGCGCAGCCGAATCCGCCCACGTCGCCGGCCGTTCCAGCCGGAATTGCACGGTCGACGTCAAGTTCGCAGCAACCGGCACGAAGCCAGTGATGCTCGCG
>JAOTZB010000429.1 GCA_029861625.1 Acidimicrobiia bacterium | reverse complement strand
AGAATCAACATTGCCGCGCGGCTCCCCACCCCGGCGACCATTACGCCGGTCGGGATCCCCGCCATCACGACCACCCACATCCGCTGCCCGACATCCGAACCCCACGAAACAGGGATTGCGTCGGAGCGCACGACGGTCGCGGCCATCACGGCACCCGGCGGGCCGGTGTCCACCCGACGGCGATGATCGCCGCCATGGCCAGGGCCGGGATCGCAACAAGCGAGACGACCAACCCGAAGCGATCGATGCTGGCGAGACCATCGAGGTGACCGACGTGATACGCGAAGTGCCCGACGCCCTGAACCAGCCACGCCACGGCGACCGGGACGACAAACTCGCCCCGCCACACTGCCCACACCGTGACCACGATCAACGCCAAGAACAACACACCGACGTCACGCACGAGGTGCTCGTCGTACGCTCCGCCCTCGGCCGCGACCCAGCCGCGACCCAACGGGAAGTCCTCGAAGAACGACCGCGGCGCCACTGCCGCCTGCAACCCAGCCGGAACCATGAACGCGGCAATCGCGGCGAGACAGAGGCGCGCGACGCGCCTCGTCTTGATCTCCATACCTACTCCTCCCGTCGGCCGCTCTGATGGACGCCGATGCGACTCCTCACGAGACAGACGCACAACCCGCCATCTACGGGTGACAGGCACCCGCCGGATCGGCGCCGTTCTTTCGGGTCGTCGGGTCCGGCGTTCGCTCACGAAGCGGCAGGCGTCGAGCCCGAGATGCCAGCGCTGGCCCCATGCAACGGTCTCCACGGCGATCGGTTCGTCGTACCAACGAGTCCCGATCATCAGCACACCGACGATGTCAGGTTTCCCGTCTCTGGCAAAGGCTTGGCGTCGACTACCCCAAGAAGCGGGGGAACTCCACCGGAAGACCGCCGACCTGTGCCGACCTACGCCAACTGGTGGTGAGGCTCGCGAAGGAGAACCCAACATGGGGACATCGGCGCATCCACGGCGAACTCATCGGCCTCGGCCGCACCATCGCCGCCTCGACCGTATGGCAGATCCTCAAGAACCACGGCATCGACCCCGCACCCACGCGCTCGGCAGTGACCTGGACCGAGTTCCTGCGCTCCCAAGCCGCCGTCGCGTGCGACTTGTTGACGGTCGACACCGCCACGCTGCGCCGCTACTACGTCCTGTTCTTCATCCACGTCGAGACCAGACAGGTGTTCTTCGCTGGCGTGACCGCCAACCCCAACGGTGCGTGGACCACCCAAGCAGCCCGCAACCTGTTCATCCGCCAGAGCGACCGACTCGCCGGCACCCGTGCCCTCGTGCGTGACCGCGGAACGCAGTTCACCGACGGCTTCGACGAGATCTTCCGCACCGAAGGCCACAAGATCCTCAAGACGCCAGTCCGCACACCAGTCGCGAACGCGTTCGCCGAGCGCTGGATCGGATCAATCCGACGCGAACTCCTCGACCGCACCATCATCTGGAACCAACGCCAGCTCGAACGCCTCGTCGCCGACTACATCGTGCACACAACGAGCACCGGCCACATCGTTCCCTTGAGCAACGATCGCCGACCACCGCCACGGACCCTCCGCACCAGCCACCGACGGCCCCAACACGCTCCGAACCACCCGATGCGACGGCCTCGTCAACGAATACCGAAACGCTGCCTAACCTGCGGCGACAGGATTTTCGAGCCCCACACGCACGGCGCATCCGACTGGACCACCCGCTCAGGTTCGGCACTTCGCGTGCTTCTCACTCCACTCGGAATTGCCGGTCGGACAGGACTCAGTTCTTTCCCTGGCTCTGCGGGCGTCGCCCCGAGCGCTTGAGCATCTGCTGCCAGGGTGAGACGCGCGCAGCGCCCGGCACCATCAACTTGGTCAGGCGTCCGCGAGCTCCTCCCTGCGCTGCTGCCATGGCGAACCCTGCTGCGCGGAACAGCGCCTGCGGGTCGACCGGCGAATGCGGTTGTGCGTCGGTCGAGGTGAGATCCCACGCATGAAGGTGCCATTCGGCTGCGGCGACGCCGACATGCTCCCCGACGGTGACGCTCCCGAGCGGGAACCCGAACGCCACGCCCCAATGGTCTTGCGCTCGATCGAGATAGAAGCCAGCGGCTTGTTCGAACTCGATGACCGCCTCTGGCCCGGTGAGACCCTTCCGTTCTTCGACTCCAGCTTGATTACGCGGCTCGAACTCGTCTGGATGGAACGGAGGTGACGAGTCGCCCGCCAGGGCACGGTCCAGCCACGAGTGGTACCAGGACACGACCGCACAGAGATGACGAACAGTGTCGCCACGATCCCACTCGCCGCACGCTGGTCGAGCCCAGTCGGCCGACTCCCACGAAGCGGCCGACTCCACGACAGCAACAACGCCCGACGCATAGAGATCGACCACCTCGTGATCCGACGAGCCACGCATATCGCCATCATCTCACGCGGCCTCGGCGCGCTCAGGTACGGCACACAGGCGAGCGGCCACCCGCGCCAGAACGCTCGCCCGCCCGGCTCGCAGCCCGACAGCGACGCCGACGCGCTCGGCACTGCCGGTTCCAGATCGGGTCAGCGCACCGTCGGCAGGTGTCGATGTGCGCACTCTCCCGGTTCTCGGCGCGGTGCCACTCCCCAGGCTGCTCGTCGTCACCGCATCTTGGGTGCGCCGATGATCGCCCGCGTCCTGAGCAGCACGTCGATGACGGCGGGGTCGCCGG
>JAOTZB010000128.1 GCA_029861625.1 Acidimicrobiia bacterium | reverse complement strand
GGGACGCGGCGCTCGACGCGGCGTCGAGCTGACGGTCCCGAGCCCTCATCGCCGAGCATCCCCTCGTCCCGACCGCCCGGGGGTCTACCGTTTCCAGTCATGATCGCGGAGATACCAATCGTGGCGCTGACGGCCGACCATGCGTTCGAGGGCACCGTGCGGGTCGACCGGCGCCTCCAGGACATCCTGAGCGACCCCATCACGGGGTTCCTGCCGATGTTCGACGTGAGCGTCGTGCGCCTCAGTGACCCCGACACCACGGTGGTCGAACTGGCCGAGTCCACGGTCGTCAAGTCCACCCTGGCGGCGGTCATCATCAACAGCGACGGCCACGAGGTCCCGGCGCAGCGTCACGTCAACCTGACGATCAAGGCCGGCCTCCCGGTATTTCTGGCCACCGCCGGCTACGAGATGAGGGGCTGGATCCACGTCGGGCAGGCGAAGGACAGCCAGATCGAGGTCCTCACCCTCGAGCTGAAGCCGTTCTTCCCGGTCACCAATGCCCAGATCCAGGTGCCCGGTGACCCGAGTGAGCCCATGGAGGTGCCGGTCGTGCTGGTGAATCGCGACCTGCTGTCGGTGTTCAGCTTCGACGCGCCCGCCTGACCCGATGCCCGGTCGAGCGAGCTCGGCGGCCCCTCTCACCAGATGTGGGTGAAGCACCGGTCGGCCATGCGGCCGGGTGACCACCGGCCCCACGCACCGAGCGCCGCCCAACGGGTCCGATCGGTCCATGCCAGACAGTCGGCGCGATCGACCCGTCGCAGGACCTGGCGCACCCCGCCCTCGTACACCGCATAGCCGCACCAGACGCCCGGGTAGTCGCGGGGCGAACCGACCTCTATCGCGGGGATCCCGTTGCGATCGATGCGCCGATTCCGGTGGGTGTGACCCGACGTCACGATCGTCGACGGGTTGGCCGTGGCGATCGTGTCGAGCAGGCGCTGCGACTGTCGATGGGGGACACCGAGGGGAAGAAACGTCGGAACCGGGGCGTGACGGAGATTGTGGTGCAGCATGACGATCGCCGGGCCATCGGCGGTGGACACGGCGTCCACGACCTCGTCGTGTATGCCGGTGACGCGTCCGGCATGTCGTCCGGGCGTGGCCGTATCGGCGACGACGAGCCGCACTCCTGGCATGTCGCGCACGCGAACGGGACGGGAGAAGTCCTCGGTGAGGCCGGCCGTGGCCTCGACGGGGTCGACGCGCCTCGACGAGCGGACCTCATGGTTGCCGAGCATCATGTCGGTCGAGCCGGCCACGTTGTCGAGGAGCTGAGCCGCCATCTCCCATTGCTCGGTCGTCCCGTGGTGGACGACATCGCCCTTGAACACGACGTGATCGGCGCCCCAGTCGTTCATCGCTTCGACGGCCGCGGTTGCACAACGGAGCCCGGCACCGATCTCGGGGGCGGGCCGTTCGCGGATGGTCGCGAAGTAGCCGAAGTAGTCGGCGCCGAGGTGGAGATCGCTGATCGTGCCGATCGACGTCAAGAGCTCGCCCGGTGGCGGCGCGAGCGTCCGGAACCGGTGGATGTAGTCGGCGACGGCCAGGCCTGGTCCGCGGACGACGAGCTCGTACGGCGTGTCCGGCATCAGGTCATCGACCAGTAGCGAACCGGGGCCACCGTCCGTCTCGACCACGATGACCCGTTCGGCGACGCGGACCTCGATCGGACCCGGGCCGGCGCGACGCCAGACGAGCTGCGCGGTTCGATCCTCGACGGCGAAGACCTCGACCGCCGGCGGTCGCCGGAGGAGCCAATGTGTCATACGTGTGGACTCAGCCGATCGCAGCGGGTACCTGCGCTCGAACCCTCGCACGGACGCCGACATTGACGGCCAGCCGCTCGAGGTGCTGGGCCAAGGTCTTCTCACCCTGCTCGACCGTGTGGTCGGCGAAGAACGCCATGACGGCCGCTGCGGCGTCGGGATCGGCGAGGGCTCGGATCCCGTCGAGCATCCGAACGATGCTGTTCGTGGGGAACAGACGGTTCACCTCGTCCCACTCCCGCTCGACGAAGCCCCAGGCGGCAGCTCCGTGCTCGCGATGGCCGAGAGCGCGTCCGATCAGGTAGGGAGCGTCCTGGGTGCGGATCGTGCCGTCAATGGTCATCGCCAGCAGGTTGTCGAACTCGGCGGCCCCGGGCACGAGCGCCAGGGCGAACGAATATCGGCGTTCGTCCTGCGGTGTCGCGGCCGACCGGAATCGTTGCACGAGATCGTCGAACGTGTCGCGGTCGGCCACCCCCGCCACCACCCCGATGGCAGCGGCGCGCATGCTGGGATCGGCGGCATCGTCGTCGAGGAGCTCGCGCGACCGGGCCACCACGCCCGGGTCGTCACTGATCCGGCCCAGCGCGCCGAACACCGCTGCCCGCAGCTCGCGCGTCCGGTCGTCGTCGCCGGCCGCGGATACGGTTCCCAGCCGATCGAGCACCGGCTGGAGCAGGTCGGCGACCCAGCCTCCATATGCGGCGAGCTGGTCGTCGCCAAGATGGTGCTTCACCGCCGACAACGTCGAGATGATGCGCGACCACACCGAGACGTCGTTGGATCCGACGAACTCGGAGATGAATCGCAGGTAGTCACCAGCGTCCATCTTGTTGGCGACGACGGCCGCCCATGCGTCGTCGACCAACCCGTACCGCTCGATCGGCGCGATCGATCCCGCGGGCAGCGAGAGCAGCCGTTCGCCCGACTTCTGGTCGTACCGCACTCGGTAGAACCCGCTGGCGTCGGCATTGACGAGGACTGCGTCGTTCGGGCCGATCTCGACGGTCATCTCGGTGGCCTCGAGCAGGACGGGGACGGTGGTACTCGCGCCCTCGGCGAACACCCGGAGCACGATGGGAACTCCCCACCTCGTGTCGTCGGTCGCGTCGTCGTAACGGAACCGCTGCTGGCTGAGTCGGATGCTCGAGCTGTCGACGGTGTCGACGGTGATGATGGGGTGACCGCCCTGGAAGATCCAGCTGTCCATCACCCTGCGGATCGGCTGACCCGACGTTTCTTCGAGCGCGTCCCAGAGATCGGTCGTATCGGTTGTGCCGTAGGAGTGGCGGCGGAGGTAGTGGCGCACGCCATCGCGAAAGGAGTCCTCGCCGAGGTACTGCTCGAGCATTCTGACCACGGCCGCACCCTTCTCGTAGGTCAGGAGGTCGTACATGCCCTCGGCATCGGCCGGAGAGGTCACAGGGAACTCGATCGCCCTCGTCTCGGCCAGCGCGTCGACGTCGAACGCAGCCGAGCGCGAGAGACCGAAGTCGACCCAGCGCTCCCAGTCGGGGCGCCAAGCATCGGTGGCGTGCATCTCCATGAAGGTGGCGAACGCCTCCTTCAACCAGACGCCTTCCCACCACTTCATCGTCACCAGGTCGCCGAACCACATGTGGGCCAGTTCGTGCGCGATGACATCGGCGCACCGCTGCCGCTCGGGTTGGGTGGCCGTCGCCGGGTCGAGCAGCAGGAGGATCTCGCGGAAGGTGACCGCTCCGACGTTCTCCATCGCACCGAACGCGAAGTCGGGTATCGCGAGCAGGTCGAGCTTGTCGCCGGGGTAGGGGATCGCGAAGTAGTCCTCGAAGTGGCGGAGGGCGAACTCGCCGACCTCGAGCGCGAAGTCGACGAGGTGGCCCTTTCCGATCGGATGGATCACGCGAAGCGGGGTGCCGTTCACGTCGACAGGCTCGGTGGCCTGCAGCGGCCCGACGACGAAGGCGAGCAGGTAGGTCGACATGACCATTGTGGGAGCGAAACGCACCTCGCGGCGTCCGTCGGGGAGCACCGAGGATGCGACCTCGGCACCGCAGGAGACCGCCAGCAGATCAGCAGGGGTGACGAGGGTGATCTCGAACGTGGCCTTCAGGTCGGGTTCGTCCCAGCATGGAAAGGCCCGGCGGGCGTTGGTGGACTCGAGCTGACTGGTGGCGAGGGTGTGCTCGGTTCCGTCGGCGTCGACGAACGAGCTGCGATAGAAGCCGCGCAGCTTGTCGTTCAGGATCCCGGTGAACTCGGTGGCCAACAGGTGTCGACCCGGGCTCAACGGTTGCGAGGGCGTCAGGATCAGCCGCTCGTGGACCTCGTCGTAGCCCACGCCGCACGACACCACGCCACCTGTCGGCGTCTCGATGGTCGCCGTCTCGATGTCGAGCTCGATCGCGTTGCACACGATCTCGTGGATCGGTTCGTTCACGGTGATGGCTGCGCGGCACGTTCCGGCGAAGGTCGCGGCCTCGAGATCGGGCTCGAGTCGGAGCTCGTAGCTCGACGGTGTGACGGTGCGGGGCAGTCGGAATGGATCGTCTGGCACGAGCGGAGCGTATCGCCGCCGAGGAGCGGCGATAGCCTCAACGATCGTCCTGACCGTTCCGGGAGATCACGTGGGCCATCATCAATTCGACGTCGTCGGCATCGGCAATGCGATCGTCGACATCACCAGTCGAGAAGACCACTCCTTCCTCGAGGAGAACGATCTCGTGAAGGGATCCATGACCCTGGTCGACGCCGAACGGTCTGCGGCCCTGTACGAGGTGATGGCGCCAGGGACCGAGAGCTCGGGGGGTTCGGCGGCCAACACGATGGCCGGCCTGGCCTCGTTCGGCTCGCGTGCCGGCTTCATCGGCAAGGTTCGCGAGGACCAGCTCGGTGAGGTGTTCCGACACGACATCAGGGCGGCCGGCGTGAGCTTCGAGGTACTCAGTGTCTCCGACAGCCTGCCGACGGCCCGCTGCCTCGTGGTCGTGACACCTGATGCCGCGCGAACGATGAGCACATTCCTCGGGGTGTCGAGCCAGCTGCACCCCGACGACATCGACACCGATCTGGTCTCGTCGGCCAAGGTTCTCTACTGCGAGGGCTACATCTGGGACGTCGACATCACCAAACAGGCCATTCGCAAGGCCATCAACGCCACGAAAGCCGCCGGGAACCAGGTGTCGTTCACCCTTTCGGACAGCTTCTGCGTCGAACGTCACCACGCCGAGTGGCACGATCTCGTCGACAACACCATCGACATCCTGTTCGGCAACGAGGCCGAGATCTGCTCGCTCTACGAGACCGACGACTTCGATGTGGCGCTCGAAGCGGTACGGGGCCGGTGCCCCGTGGCCTGCCTGACGCGCAGCGAGAAGGGTTCGCTCATCGTCACCGCCGACGACACCATCGAGGTCGCAGCCGTACCCGTGGACGAGGTCGTCGACACGTCCGGCGCCGGCGACATGTACGCGGCAGGGTTCCTGCACGGCTACACGTCCGAGATGGATCTGAGAACCTCTGCCGAGCTCGGCTCGGCCGCCGCGGCGGAGGTCATCGGCCACCTCGGTGCCCGGCCCGAGATCGATCTCGCCGAGCTCGCGGCCCGTCTCGTCGACTGAGCCGTTGGTCCCAGGGCCATGCAGCCGCGCTTGCGTCCGAGATAACAACGGTTATTATCGAGCGGATGAGTGATGCCGTTCACGGCACTCCGGTGTCGAACGATCTCCGGGCGCGGCTGATACAAGCGGCCGGCGACGTATTCGCCGAACGCGGCTACGAAGGCGCAGGTGTGCACGAGATCGCCCGTCGGGCCGGCCTCACCACCGGCGCGATCTACAGCCGGTTCCGGGGCAAGGACGAGCTGTTGCTCGAGGCCATCGAGGCCTGCATGTCCGACGAGATCGACAACTTGCTGTCGGGTCGCGTCGACGACGACGCGGCGAGCATCATCGCTCAGCTCGGCAGCCACCTCGTCGACGACGAGGAGGACGAGCGTTCACTGTTGCTCGAAGCCATTGTCGCCGCTCGCCGCGAACCGGCGCTCGCCGATCACTTGACCGCCCGCCTCGACGACGAGGGCATGCGTCTCGAGAAGCTCGTCGAGGAGGCCAAGTCGGCTGGGCTGATCGATCCGGCCTACTCGACCGATGCCCTCACCACGTTCTGCCACGCCGTGTCCTTCGGGATGCTCGTCACCCGATCGCTCGGCCGATCGCTGCCCGATCACGACCACTGGGACCACCTCATCGGCGGCCTCGTCGCCGCCATCGCACCATCGGAGAGACCATGACTGTCGCCGAGCCGTTCAACGACGTGAACGATGTCGACCGGATCATGGAGATCTCGGCCTACAACACCGACGTGACCTCGCTCATCCACGCCGTCGCGGACAACAGCGACGCGATCTTCACCTGGAACTACGACAAGGGTGAGCGGGCCAAGCTCGACAAGCTGTACGAGAAGGCGAAGAAGTCGCAGTGGAACGCCCAGACCGATCTCGACTGGTCGATCGAGGTCGATCCCTACACGGCGCTCGGTGTGCTCGCCGAGGGCGGAACCGAGTACTTCCAGGCTCCCGAGGCGCCGACGGCCAAGTTCGGAGACGCCGAATGGCGCGAGTTCGCCTACCAGTCGTTCGCTTGGCGCATGAGCCAGTTCATCCACGGCGAGCAGGGCGCCCTGTTGTGTACTGCGAAGATCGTCGAGACCGTCCCGTGGATCGATGCGAAGTACTACGCGGCCACCCAGGTGGTCGACGAGGCTCGCCACGTCGAGGTGTTCACGAAGTACCAGAGTGAGAAGATCGGCACCGACTACCCGGTCAACCCGCATCTGCGCCTGCTGCTCGACGACATCATCAACGACAGCCGCTGGGACATGACCTATCTCGGCATGCAGATCATGGTCGAGGGTCTCGCGCTGGCCGCCTTCGGGTTCATGCAGCAATTCGCCGACGATCCCCTGCTGAAGAAGATGCTCCGGTACGTCATGAGCGACGAGGCCCGCCACGTCGCGTTCGGGGTACTGAGCCTCCAGGAGATCTACCAGGACATGACGGCCGCCGAGATCCGTGAACGGCAGGAGTTCACGTTCGAGGCCGCGCTGCGCATGCGCGATCGCTTTCTGCAACAAGAGGTGTGGGACCGCATGGGTGTTCCGGTTCGCCCGACGGTCGAGTACATCCTCAACGGGCCGCCCGAGACGAAGCAGTTCCAGGCGATGCTGTTCTCGAAGATCGTGCCGAACTGCAAGAAGCTCGGCCTGCTCGATGCCGGCGACGGCTGGCTGCGGAAGCGTTTCGAGGAGATCGAGGTGATCCAGTTCGAGGACTGGGTCGACACCGGCGAGGAGTACGAGAGCCTCGACGCGGTCGCAGCCGACAGGGAAGCAGCCGCAGCCGGCTGAGCCGGTTCCCGCTCACGGCTCGATGGGTTCACTCGGGGGACGGTACGAGAGCTGGATGTCGCCGAGCTTGACGAGGGTCGCAGTGATCCACCCGCCCATCGAGGCGAAGTCCTCGTCGAGGGTCGAACCGTCGGCGAGCGTCTTCTCGTCGAGCTCGTAACTTCCCTCGTAGGAGATCTCGATGGCGTACTCCGGTTCGTCGAGCGTGACGGGATAGACCGTCTCGGTGGTCGGCCCCGACCGTGCGAGCGACTCGTTGCCGATCGGAGCCGTGGCGGCGGGAAGGGCCGACAGGATCGTGGCCGGGTCGGGAGGTGCGGCGAGTCGCTGCACCCGGAGGGTTATGCCGATCTCGATCCTCGGCAGATCGGTGGAGTCCTCGTCGAGGAACCAGTCGCGGTACGCCGTCTGTGACCACGTCGACCACAACAACGTGATGTCGGCACGGACCCGTGCCGGCGCACCCTCTCCCGGCAGGCTGTACGACGTCTCCCAGCTCAGATCGCCGAGCAACATGTCGCTCTGGAACCGCTCCTCGGAGGCGACCCGTTCCAACAGCGCATCCTCGATCGCATCGCGGAGTGCCCCGATGGCGTCGGTGAATACGTGGTCCAGCATGGTGGGCGGAGTGTAGATGGCGTCGAACGAGCGTGTTGGGTCTGATTGACTGGGGGAGTGAGGCCCAAACCATGACTGCGGTGATGCCGCCCGATCTCCGCGCGTCCGTCGATCGGTGGCGCCGTGCCGATCCCGACCCCGTGACCGCCGCCGAGCTCGACGCGCTCGTCGCCGCTCGCGATGTCGCCGAGCTCGCCGACCGGTTCTCGGGTCGGTTGCGGTTCGGAACCGCGGGGCTCCGCGGTGCTGTCGGCGCCGGCCCGAACCGGATGAATCGTCTCCTGGTGAGGTACGCCGCCGCCGGGTTGATGCGCTGGTTGGGCGAGGGCGCAAAGGTGGTCATCGGGTTCGACGCCAGGCCGACGTCGGAGTCGTTCGCAGCCGAGACCGCAACGGTCGTCGCGGCGCTGGGAGGCCACGCCATCGTGGGTGCGGGGCCGTTGCCGACGCCCGCCCTGGCTCACGCGGTGCTCGACCGTGCTGCCGATGCGGGCGTGATGGTCACGGCCAGCCACAACCCACCAGGTGACAACGGGTACAAGGTCTACCTCGCCGACGGTGCCCAGCTCATCCCGCCCGCAGACAGCGAGATCGAGGCCGAGATCGCTCGCGCTGCCGCCGAGGGATTCGTCCCGCCGGAGGTCGACGCCTCTCGCACGGAAACCGGTGCCGATTTCGTCGGCGCGTACCTCGACGCGATGGTCGCGACGCTTCCGTCGGCACCGCCGAACGCCGCCGATCTTCGGCTCGTCTACACGCCGCTTCACGGGGTCGGCTGGAAACCTCTCGTCGAGCTGTTCGATCGGCTCGGTTTCCCGCCCCTCCACGTGGTGCCGGCCCAGGCCGAGCCCGACGGGACCTTTCCGACCACGAGCTTCCCGAATCCCGAGGAGCCTGGCGCTCTCGATCTGGCATTCGAGCTGGCCACCGACCTCGGTGCCGATCTGATCATCGCCAACGACCCCGATGCCGACAGGCTGGGCGTCGCCATCGCCAGACGCGACGGCTGGCAACGGCTCACCGGCGACGAGCTCGGTCTGCTGCTGGCCGACCGGGTTCTCTCCAGCACGAGCGGTGTCGACCGCGTCGTCGCCTCGTCGATCGTCTCCTCCAGATCACTCGCCGCGCTCGCCGAAGCCCGAGGTGTCGCGTACGAACCGACGCTCACGGGGTTCAAGTGGATCGTGCGGCCCGGTCTGGCCGGTGACGGCCGCAATTTCGTGTTCGGGTACGAGGAAGCGCTCGGGTACGCGGTCTCACCGCTGGTCCGCGACAAGGACGGGCTCAGCGCTGCGGTGCAGCTGGTGGCACTCGCTGCCGACCTCGCCGCCAGGGGGCGCACCCTCGACGACCGTCTCGACGAGCTCGCGGCCGAAATCGGACTGTTCGTCACCGCTCAGCGTGTCGAGCGGGTCGAGGGTGCCGGTGCCTCCGCCGCACTCGCTGCCGCCATGGCCGCGCTGCGGGCCGATCCCCCTGGCGATGTCGGCGGGGTCGGTGTCGCCAGGGTCGACGATCTCGCGGAGGGCGCCACACTGCCGCCCACCGACGCGCTGATCCTGTCGCTCGACGACGGGTCCCGCATCGTCTTGCGCCCCAGCGGGACCGAACCGAAGCTCAAGGCCTATCTCGAGGTACAGGGTGACGTCGCCGAGCGCGACGAGCTCGACGCCCGCATCCAGCGGTTGGCCGACGACACCGCCGACCTCGTGCGCTCCCGCCTCTGAGGCTCTCGTCTGCGTCGGTGCTGATCGTCGGTGCTGATCGATACCGAACTGGCTGGTTTTCCCTGTCGCGTCCAGTCGGGCTCGGTCGGTGCTGATCGATACCGAACTGGCTGGTTTCCCCTGTCGCGTCCAGTCGGGCTCGGTCGGTGCTAATCGATACCGAACTGGCGGTCTCCCGCATCGCCGAGGCCGGGATAGATGTAGGCCGTCTCGGTGAGGTAGTCGTCGACGGCAGCGGTCACCACGTGGATGTTCTCGACCGCTCCGGCGACGGCTTCGAGGCCCTCGGGCGCGGCCAGCACGCACACCGCGGTGAGTTGTCCGACGTCGCGTTCGAGGAGCAGCTCGCATGCATGGATCATCGAACCGCCGGTGGCCAGCATCGGGTCGAGAAGCACGGCGGGTCCGCCATCGAGCATCGGAACGGTCTGGAGATAGACATCGGGCTGGAAGGTCTCCTCGTTGCGCTTCGCGCCGACGAATCCGACGGGAGCGTTCGGCAGCAGCGTCCGACCTGCTTCGAGCATGCCGAGCCCGGCCCTGAGGATGGGGACCAGCACCGGAGGCTGGGCGATGATCTCGCCCGTGGTCGGACCGAGTGGCGTGGTGAGGTCGACCGTGGCGGTGGGGGTGT
>JAOTZB010000127.1 GCA_029861625.1 Acidimicrobiia bacterium | reverse complement strand
AGGTCCTCGAGAAGCTCGCGCCGCCGGCCATCGTCCCCGAGTCGAAGGCGCCACCGTTCGCAGTCACGGTGTGATCGCGATCCGAGACGTTGGTCCACGCCACCGTCGACCCCGCCGAGATGCTGGTCGATGCCGGGCTGAACGACTTGTCGAGGATCGAGACCGATGCCGTGGTCGGGCCTGGTGCCGGACCAGGTGCTGGTGTGGGACCAGGTGCGGGCGGTGGTGTGGGACCCGGTGCCGGTGGTGGTGTGGCCGTCACGATGATCGTGCCGAAGTACGCCAGGTCGTGGTCGTTGCGGTGGTCCTCGTATTCGTAGGTACCTGTCACCGTCAACACGACCTGGGCCGACGCACCGGGTTCGATGTCGCCGGTGTCGAAGTCCTCGGGCCCGGACGACGACCGCATGCGGTGACGATCGGTGCCGTTGTTGACGAACTGCACGGCCTGGCCCGGTGCAATGGTGACGTTTGCCGGTGAGACGTGGTCGGTCACCGTCACGGTTGCGCCGACGGCCGCGGCGTGCGCGGGTGCCATGGACGCGAGCACGAGGAGAACGACCACGAGGGGAAGAAGGACTGCACCAAGACCGGCTGGCTTGACGAGTCGCATGGATCGGCTCCCGGCTCCCGAGGTAGTTCAATGTTTGACTATGTCCAGTACTTCACTATGACAGGGTGTGGCCGCGCAGAAAGGGTCGAAGGTCCCTTGGTTGATGTGATTCACAAGCGCACGGTGGCGACCCCGGTCGTCCTAGATTGATCCGGTGCCACCGCCGTCGTCGCTCGCGACCTTCGCCGTCACCGCATTCCTGATCATCGTCGTGCCGGGCCCGAGCGTGATGTTCGTCGTCAGCCGGGGTGTTGCGCTCGGTCGGCGGGCCGCGCTCGCCACGGTGGCCGGCAACGCCGTCGGCGTGTACGTCCAGGTGCTCGCGGTGGCAGTCGGGCTCGGCGCGGTCGTGGAGCGGTCGGCGGTGCTCTTCGACGCCATCAAGATCGCCGGTGCGCTCTACCTGATGTTCCTCGGTGTCCAGGCCATCCGCCATCGCCGGGCGCTGAGCGACTCGCTCCATGACCCGACCGCGGCGAAGCCGTCCAGGCATCTCTTCCGCGACGGGTTCGTTGTCGGCGTCGCCAACCCGAAGGCCATCGTCTTCTTCGCCGCGATCCTGCCGCAGTTCGTCGCCGCCGATGGTGCACGGGCTGGCGTGCAGATCGCAGTGCTCGGCCTCATCTTCGTCGCCATCGCGCTCGTGTCCGACAGCGTGTGGGGCCTGCTGGCCGGCACGGCCAGGAACTGGCTCGCCCGGTCACCGCGACGACTCCGGGGGCTCGGGACGACCAGCGGGCTGGTCATGCTGGGCCTCGGCGTCCGCTTGGCACTCACCGGGCCGACCGAGTGATGACGGGGCGAACGGTCGTGTCGATCCACGTCTCGCCGTCCACCCGGCTGCCCATGAAGTCGGTGCAGCGGGCGCAGGTTCAGGCCGGCCGAGGCATCGAGGGCGACCGCTACGAGAACACTCGCCATCGCCACGTATCGGTCCAGTCGACGGGCGAGCTCGCCGAGGCATCGGCTCGGTTCGGAGCCACGATCGAACCTGGTCTGACGCGACGCAACATCACCGTCACCGGCGGCGGGTTGCCCCGCACGCCCGGGCACCGGATCACCGTCGGCGAGGTCGAGCTCGAGGTCGTCCGAGACGCCGCACCGTGCCGGATCATGGATTTCGAGATCGGTGAGGGCGCCAGGGCCGCGCTCCGCCGCCGGGGCGGCGTGATCTGTCGTGTCCTCTCCGGCGCCACGATCGATGTCGGCGCCTCCGTGGCCGTTGCCGAGGAGGTCGAGTCGAGCCCGTAGTTGCCCGCTACGGTGCCCGAATGCGCTGGTCCCAGCTGTTCGTTCCCACCCTCCGCGATGCCCCTGGCGACGCCGAGGCCGTGAGTCACAAGCTCTTGGTCCGCGGCGGGTTCATCCGGCAGCTGTACGCGGGCCACTACACGCTGTTGCCCCTCGGGTTCCGGGTCCACGAGAAGGTGGCCCGCATCGTCCGCGAGGAGATGGATGCCATCGGCGGCCAGGAGTTCCAGCTCCCGACGCTGCATCCGGCGTCGCTGTGGAAGACGAGCGGGCGCTGGGACGTCATGGGCCAGGAGATGTTCAAGTTCGTCGACCGCAAGGGAACCGAAGTCGGTCTCGGCATGACCGCCGAGGAGGTCTTCGCCTCGTTGGCGCTGGAGCTCAACAGCCACAAGTCGTTGCCACAGATCTGGTACCAGATCCATGTGAAGTTCCGTGACGAGCCCCGCCCGAAGAGTGGCCTGCTCCGCGTCCGCGAGTTCACGATGAAGGATTCGTACTCCTTCGACATCGACGACGCCGGCCTCGACGCCAGCTTCGACCGCCACCACGCCGCGTACGGGCGCATGTTCGAACGTCTCGGGCTCGACGCCTTCCCCGTCGAGGCGTCGAGCGGGGCCATGGGCGGTTCCGACAGCGTCGAGTTCATGGTCGAGTCGCCCGCAGGTGAGGACGACGTGGTGCGATGCGGAAGCTGCGGGTATGCAGCGAACATCGAGCGGGCGACTTCACAGATCGCAGCCATCGCCGACGGACCCGGCCCCGACGAGCCCGAGCTGTTCGACACACCTGGTATCCGCACGATCGCTGCGCTGGAGGAGGCCGGCGCCCCCGCCGATCGCCAGATCAAGTCGTTGGTCTACGTCATCGACGGCGTCCTGACTCTGGTGTTGCTCCGGGGCGATCATCAACTGAACGAACAGAAGCTCGTCGACACCACCGGTTCGACCGACATCCGGCCCGCCGGGCCCGACGAGATCCAGGCTGCCCTCGGCGCGCTCCCGGGCAGCCTGGGTGCGGTCGGGGTGACCGATCACCCGATCATCGCCGACGACGCCCTGCGGGGACGCGCCGACATGACGACCGGTGCCAACGTCGACGACAAGCACCTGCGGGGAGTGTCGGTCGAGCGGGATGTCACCGTCGGGTCGTGGGCCGACCTCCGTGAAGTCGCAGCCGGGGAGCCGTGTCCGACCTGCGGGACCTCCCTCTCCGTCGTGCGGTGCATCGAGGCCGGTCACATCTTCAAGCTCGGGCGCGAGTACGCCGAGGCGTTCGGCGTGATGGTCGCCGACGACAGCTCCGAGCAGCGCACAATCACCATGGGCAGCTACGGCATCGGGATCGGCCGCAACATGGCGGCGTTGGCCGAGGTGTACAACGACGAACGCGGGCTGACGTGGCCCGTCTCGGTCGCGCCGTACGAGGTGGTCATCACGATGGTGAGCGTCAAGGACGACGCCACGAACGCCGAGGCCGAACGCATATACGGCGAGCTGAAGGCGGCTGGGCTCGACGTCGTCCTCGACGACCGCGACGCTCGGCCGGGTGTGAAGTTCGCCGATGCCGAGCTCGTCGGGATCCCGTTTCGGATCACCATCGGTCCTCGGGGCCTCGAGAACGGCGAAGTCGAGCTGACCACCCGCGCGACCGGCGACACCGTCACCGTCGCCGTCGGCGATGTCGTGGCCACGACCGCAACCGAGGTGCAGGCCCGCCGCTGACGCACGAACCGGCCCGGGCCGATCGCGCTGGGCTCGACTCAGTTCCTGCGTACGGTCGACGTCTCGTTGCTGTGCGCGGCCAGCCTCGCCTCAGCGCCACGATCGCGCTTGAGGTGGAGATCGAAGAACGCGATGGTGCTCGAGACCACCACATCCTGGAACGTGCCCTGCTCGAACCACTCGGCATGGCCACCGGCCGTGACCGTGACGAACCACGTGGGCGTCGTCGCCTCTGCGAAGGTCCTCTCGGACTCGCTGAGGGCGACCGTCTCGTCGGCTTCGCCATGGATGAGCATCAGGGGCGGGTGGTCGAGGACGAAGTCGCCGCCGGCGAATCCGAAGCGGACGCCGGCGTTGATGACGACGGCGGCGACCCTCGAATCACGGGTCGCCGAGTGGAACGCGGCGCCGTACACGGTCGCGCCGCCGAGCGAATGACCGGAGAGCCCGATTCGCTCGGGATCGATGAGCCCGGCGACCGGTGACGTGAGATCGGTGTTCAGGGCCAAGAGCGCATCGGTGATGAATGTGACATCGGCCGGCTGGTTCACGTAGTTCTCGAGCGCGCGGAAGTCGTCGCCGAACGAGGTCTCGGGGAAGTTGGGCGTCGCCACCACATATCCGGCCTCGGCGAGGCGTTCGAGGACCAACAGGTGCTCTCCGTAGTCGCTCGAGATGCCGTGGGCATACACGATGAGCGGGTACGGCCCTCCCCCTTCGGGGTGATGGACGATCGTCTCGAAGCTTCGGCTGTCGGCCGCCTCGTGGAAGTCGGGAACCTCGTTCGTCGGGCGCGTCTCGTCGACGAAGGTCTGCACGAAACCGCGCGCCGTGAGGCTTGGCATCGGGTCAGCAGATCATGCCATCGCCGACGGGGCAAGACAGGCTGCGGACGGGGCCGGCTCGATGCCGGCTCAGCCCTCCTGGAGGTCGTCGACTGCGTCGAGCAGATCCGAAACCTGACTCTGCACGCTGAAGCGTTCCCGTGCCAGCACCGACGCGGCGCGACCCCTGGCGGTCTTCCAGTCCTCCTCGAGCGCCCTGGTGATGGCGACCCGGAGCGAGGTCGCCAGCTGCCCGATGTCATCGGACTCCGGCACCAGCGTGCCGACGGCGTCGGTCACGAAATCCCTCGGCCCGCCCGAGTCGGCACCGATCACCGGGGTCCCACACGCCATGCACTCGATGAAGACCAGACCGAACGGTTCGTCGCGAGACGGGAAACAGCCGACATCGGCACAGTTGAAGATCGTGGCGAGCTCGTGCTGGGCGCGGGGACCCACGAAGTAGGTGCGTCGAAGGCCCAGCTCGTCGTATGCGAGGGACCGGAGCCGCTCCTGGTCGTGACGGGGCCCCGATCCGACGATGACCGTTGCGATCCTCGGGCCGGTCGCCTCGTATCCGGAGGCGGCGTGCAGGAGGGCGTCGAGGCGCTTCCAGTCGGCGAACTTGCCGCAGAACACCACGACGTGGTCGACATCGGTGTCGATCGGGCGGCCGTCAACCGTTGCGAACCGGCCGAGGACCTCGGATCGATCGTCGTACGTCGCGTCCGACACCGTGAAGACGTCCTGGTTGTAGCCATTCGGGGACAGCACCACCCGGTCACGGGGGAATTCGGGGAAGACATCGAGCAGCGCCTCGACCTGTTGTGACGAGATGGCGGCGCACAGGTCGACGTGGCCCGCGCCGTCGGCGAGATCGAAGACGCCCTCGTCTCGCATGTACGGCAGGAACCGAGCTGGGAACTCTGGGTGACCGGCGCGCTCGTTGGCGTACATCTTCAGCGCCGTGCCGTGGGCGAAGCACACGAGCGGCATCGGGCGACGCCCGGCAGCAGCTCGGTCGCGAATGACATCTCGTAGCACGACGGGATTGAGGAAGGTGTGGTGGGCGATGGCGAGCGAGAGCTCGTTGCCCGTCCGGGTCTCGATCTCGGTCATCCACGCCGCGACCTCGGTCGTGAGCCGCCGGCGATAGCGGGCAAGGTCGGCATCGCTCATGGCGTGCCACCGGTAGCTGCTGACGGGAGAGACCGACTCGCAGATCGGAATGTCGTGATCGAGCTCGAAGACTCGGACATCGTCGGCATCGAATCGTTGCACCCTCGACGGGTACATCGAGTAGCTGCTCACACCGGGTAGGGCGTCGAAGGCCCGATGATGAGCCTCGTGCAGGATTCCCGATCCGGGTGCGAACTCGCCGTCTCGTTGCCAGTTGTTCGTTCCGAGCTGGAAGATCGATCTGTCGGCCATCCCCATCCCTTCGGCGGCGGATCCGGGTCGTCGAGCTCGACCGTGCTCGAATCGCACGAGCGGTCGACCATCGGCCAGGATCATGCCATGGACTTCGATGTCGAGATCCAACCGGTCACCGCCGACGACGACATGCTCCGGTCGGTCCTCGCCGACGCCGACCTCCCGCCGCTGCTGCCGGCGCTGGCCGCCGTCACGGGCGACCTGACGATGCTCCGCGACGATCTCCATCTCGACCCACTGCACATGCAGGAGCCGCAGGGCGGCTGGACCGACGAGCAGGTGGCCACCGCTCGCGAGCTCGCCTTCGAGGCCATCCGGGCGTACCGCGACGGCGGCAGCCGGCCCGCTCCATCGCCGTCGGGGGACGACCTGGGCCGGATCCTTTCGTGGATGGCCGGCACCGAGCTGTCCGGGACCTACCTTCCAATGCTCACCGAAGAGCTCGCGACCGGTGCCGCGGACCTGCGAGCCCCGGACTGGCTCAAGGCCGACATCGCCCCCGATCGTGACTTCCGCGTCGCGGTCATCGGCGCTGGGATGTCGGGCATCCTCGCCGCTCACCGGCTCGAGCAGGCCGGTATCGACCACGTCGTATTCGAGAAGAACCCCGCCATCGGCGGTACGTGGTTCGAGAACACCTACCCGGGGTGCCGAGTCGATGTGATGAACCACGTCTATTGCTACTCCTTCATGCAGAAGCACGACTGGCCGCAGTACCACTCGAGCCAGGACGTGCTGCTCGACTACTTCACATCGTGCGCCGAGACGTGGCACGTGCCCGACCGGGTTCGTTTCGACACCGAGGTCACGGCGGCGGTCTACGACGACGTGACGTGCACGTGGACGCTCGAGCTCGACACCCCCGACGGCGACCAGACGCTGGAAGCCAACGTCGTCATCAGCGCCGTCGGCCAGCTCAACCGGCCGAAGTTCCCCGACATCGACGGCCGGGACAGCTTCGAGGGCGACTGGTTCCACTCGGCGCGTTGGAACCACGAGCTCGATCTGGACGCAAAGCGGGTCGCCGTCATCGGTACCGGCTGTTCCGCGACGCAGTTCATCCCGCACGTGGCTGAACAGGCGAGCGAGCTGACAGTGTTCCAGCGCACCGCGAACTGGCTGGTCCCGCGGCCCGAGTACCAACAGGAGCTGCCCGACGAGCTGTTGTGGTTGTTCGATCACATCCCCGGGTTCAGCAACTGGTACCGCATGCGACTGTTCTGGCGGACCCACGAGGGGGCGCTCCCCGCGCTGGTCGTCGATCCCGACTGGGATCGACCGACCGAACAATCGGTCAGTGCGCTGAACCAGGAGCTCCGCGACCTGCTGACGCTCTACCTCGAGCTCGAGTTCGCCGATCGGCCCGATCTGTTGGCCAAGGTCGTCCCGACGTTTCCCCCCGGGGCCAAGCGGGTCGTCGTCGACGATGGCACCTGGGCCCGCACCCTCAAGCGCGACAACGTCTCGCTGCTCACCGACGACATCGACTGCATCACGCCCACCGGGGTCCGAACCGCCGACGGCGTCGATCACGACGTCGACGTCTTGATCTACGGCACCGGCTTCGAGGCGTCCCACTTCCTCACGCCGATGAAGGTCGTCGGCCGACGTGGCATCGATCTCCACGCCCACTGGGACGGCAACGCCCGTGCCTATCTCGGCGTCACGAGCCCCGGATTCCCGAACTTCTTCTATCTGTACGGGCCGAACACGAACATCGTGATCAACGGCAGCATCATCTACTTCTCCGAGTGCGAGGTCCACTTCGTGACCCAGTGCATCCGATATCTGTTGGAACACGACCGCAACGCGGTCGAGGTCAAGGCCGAGGTGCACGATGCCTACAACGAACGTATCGACGAGGGGAACCTGCAGATGGCCTGGGGGGTGTCGGGCGTGAACAGCTGGTACAAGAGCGAGAGCGGCCGGGTCGCGCAGAACTGGCCGTTCTCACTGCTCGAGTTCTGGGAGCAGACCCGCGAGGTCGACCCCGACGACTTCCATGTCGTCTGACGGCTCGGCGGGAATCGGGTGCGGCGGCAAGGGGTTCTGCTGACGTGACCAGCGCCAGGCACAGGGCCGTCCACCTCACCGCCGATCGGTTCGACGATGCGATCGCCGATCATCGTGTCGCGCTCGTCGACTTCTGGGCCGGGTGGTGCGCTCCGTGTCGTACCATGGCACCGGACCTCGATCAGGTCGCGCGCGAGGCACCGGACGATGTGCTGGTCGCCAAGGTCGACGTCGATGCCGAGCAGGCGCTGGCCGAACGGTTCGCCATCCGGTCGATGCCCACGATCATCACCTTCCACCAGGGTGAGCTCCACACGCGTTACGTGGGAGCGGTGCCCGCCGCGGGGCTCCGCGCCGCCCTCCAGGAAGCCGACTCACCGCGCCGTCGTGGACTGCTCCGACGCATGTTCAGCCGCTGAGCCGGGGATCGGTGGCAGGCCACCAGGGCGGCGAGCGCTCAGGTCCCGGGATCTTCTGCGTCGAGACGAATTCGTGAGAGGTCGAGGCTCATGCGGGCGCGCGAGAGGTCGCCGAGCGCGCTTCGGAGCTCGTTGATCACGGCGCTGATCTCACGAACGGCCTTCATACCCCGCTGGGCCCGGCGGATTCGTCCCGGCCACGACTGGTGGACGGACGCGGTCTCGGGCGACACGACGGTGACGATTCCTCCCACGTGGGGCAGGATCACCTCGTCGGGCACCCGATCGAGCCGGTCGGAGAGCTCCGTCGCGGCCCGGGACGCCTTCTCGGCCTGGTACCGGTTGATCGTTCCGACGCCGCGGCCGGAGTTGACGAACCTGGTCGCGAGCTCGGCCCACCGTCCCCGCCAGGCGCGGTCGGGTCGGTGATCGGTCGCCGCCCGGAGCCGGGCTATCCGGTCGAGACCGATGAGCGAGCCGAGGAGATCGTCGAGCTCCTCGGCCGAGTCGATCGCGTCCCACACCAGCCGGGCGACTCCTCCGACCTCGTCGCGATCGGTGAGCTCCATGGGCCGATTGTACGGAAGCTCGCGGCGGCGTCGAAGCTGTCGGGACGGCGCGGATCTTGCGTTGCGGCGGTGCGTGTCGGACCATTGGTGGCCAACACGAGACGCGGGGGTCGACACGATGGCAAGCCACTCGATGGTCCTCACCGTCGTGACCGTGCCCGGCTGTCCGGACTGTGATCTGACGAGACTGCTGGTCGAAGAGATCGCCCATGCGAACCGTGCAGCCTCCATCGACGTGGCGTGGGTCGATGCCTACGAGGACGAAGAGGCCGTGGTCAGGAGCCGGACGCTCACCCATCCGACCGTCATCTTGGCCGTCGACGGCGAGGAACGGGCCCGCGTCGCGGGCGCCACGAGCAAGCGTCGTCTGCTCCACAAGTTCCTACCGACGATCTACCGGGATGATCAACGCGCGCTCGCCGAGCTTCGCCGCCAGCTCGGTTCGTCGACCGAGACATTTCCGACTGGTCCGCTCCGGGGCCGCGTCCGGCAGGCCGAGAAGGTCGAGCTCATTCGTCGCGTCGGCCTGTTCGGCGGTCTGAGCCGTCGCCAGGTCACCCAGGTGGCTCGCCTCGCCGACGAGCTTCGATGCGTCACGGGCGCCGTCATCATCGAACAGGGCGAGAGCGGTGACGAGTTCTTCATCGTGGCGGAGGGAAGCGTCGACGTCCGCAAGAACGGTCGGAAGGTCGCGGCGCTCGCACCCGGAGAGTGGTTCGGTGAGATGAGCCTGCTCGACGGCGGACCGCGCTCGGCGACGGTGACGACAGCCGAGGACTGCGTGCTGGTGGTCCTTCATCGGGATGACTTCGAACGGTTGCTGGAGGCTGCCCCCGAGATCATGCGCGTCCTGCTCACGACGCTCTCGAAGCGGCTGCGCTGAGGGTCGCTATGGCGCGTCGGGGCGCCACCCGGTCGTGATGAGTCGTGCGCCCCGCTTGAAGGTGAGCCAGCTCCAACCCCAGCCGAAGAGGACCAGCGCTCGGCTCCTGAACCCGATCAGGAGCGCGATGTGGACAGCCCACCACAGCACCCAGGCGAAGAAGCCGGCGAAGCGGAAACGCCCGAACTCCGCGACGGCCGCCGAGCGACCGATGGTGGCAAGCGATCCCTTGTCCCGGTAACGAAACGTCGGTCGACCGCGGCCGGCCAGGTCGGCGCGGATGACGGCCGCCACGTGCCTGCCGCCCTGGATCGCGGCCGGAGCGACACCAGGGACCGGCTCACCGCGGGACGTCGCAGCGGCCATGTCGCCGATGACGAGCACACTCGGGTGATCGGGCACCGCGAGAGAGCCATCGACCGG
>JAOTZB010000126.1 GCA_029861625.1 Acidimicrobiia bacterium | reverse complement strand
TCCCTTCGCTCGGCTGATAGAGCGCGAACACCGAGTCCTCGACGACCGAGCCGTCGGGATAGGCGCGCTCTCGCAGGGTCGTGACGCGCGTGCACGCACCGGCCGCTTCTGTCACCTGTCCCGTCTCGGTCGTGACGATGTGCTGGGTCGAGTAGAGCTGCACGGTGATCGAGGTGTCGGTCCAGTCGGTCCAGATCAGCACGGGGAAGTCGGTCGTGTTCGTGACGGCGAGATCGGGCGCGGGGAACGAGATCGTGGCCTCGCGACCGTAGGGGTAGCGGGAGATGTAGATGGTGTGGGCCTGGTAGTCGGCGAAGTCGAGGCCGGCGAAGAAGGAGGCGTTGAAGAACGTCGTCGCGAACTGCGACACGCCCCCGCCGACATCGGTCTGGAACACGCCCTGGTAGATCACGCCACCGGCGACGAAGCCGTCGTCAACGGTGCGACGGCCGACGAAGTCGTTGATGGAGAACGTGTCGCCCGGCTCGATGATCTGACCCCGGACGATCTCGGCCATCCGCTGAATGTTCGTCACCCTGCCCTGACAGCAGGCGTGTTCGGTGGTGAACTCGCCCACCAGTTCGATGATCCCGATCTCCTCGAGCCAGTCCTCGCCCCGGTCGACCCGTTCGAAGTCGAGGCGAACGGTGTCCTCGCCGGCCTCGAGGGCGGCCAGGACCCGGTCAGCGCTGTCGGGCGTGCAACAGATCTGGCCGGGTGTGCCCGGTTCGGCCATGGGTTGGCCGTCGATGATCGAGATCGGACCAGGCGCGCCGAGGTCGCCGACATCGCTGAATCGGTCGAAGATCGCCTCGTTGGCGACGTCGGCATCGATACCGATGGACAGCTCGCCGTCGATGGTCGTGAGCGTGAGCCACGACCGCAGCTCGCCCGCTCCGACCTGTCGGGCCGCTTCGCTCTCGATCGAGAGGGTGAGCCCCGTTGCGCTGAGCTGGTTGCCGCGGGCCACTTCCGCTGCCACCAGGTCGTCCGACACGGCCGGAGGGATCTCGGTGAGCGCCGCGGCGAGCCGGACAGGAGCCGTGCCCCCGGCAGCCGCGGCGGGGAGCTGCTCGAGGATTGCGGCCGGGTCGATGCCGAGTCCCGGTTCGCCCGGTATGAGCACGAGCTCGCCGGATTCGAACGCGACCGTCGGCTCGACCGGATCACGGCTGACCGCCGTTTCGAGATCGTGCAGGGCGGGTGCGTCGTCGAGCTCGGCGGCGGCGAACCGGAGATCGACGTGCCCCGCCGAGAAGAGACGGCCGAACCAGCCGAAGGGCCGGGTGAGGACGAAGCCGCCTCCGACGTCATTGGCGGCATCGACGGTGGCCTGCCTATCGACGACGAGGCCGACATCGGCCGCGGTGGTCTCGATGACCTGGTCGGGTAGGACGATCTCGACGGGAGTCGACCCGTAATCGGCGGCTATCTCGCCGACGCGGGCGTCGAGATCGGTCTGGGACAGACCGCCGACCGCGACCCCTGCGATGTCGACGTTGCGCTGACTCTGATCACTGTGGATGGCGGCGTCGACCGCCCAGGCGGCGTAGAACGCGACGATGAGCACGATGGGCAGTGCCGCCAACAGGATCAGCCGGTTGGCGCGCCGGTTCGCCGCACGAGTGATCGCGCGCTTCTCCTGCAGAGTCAGCTCGCCGCTGCCGGGTTCGGGGGTCATGCCATGAATGGCGGGAAGAGGGGTATCCCGCCCGGAGGAGGGTAGTGGCGTCGGCGTCGACCCTGGCAGCGCGCCGAGACAGCCGCGGTCGGCGCCTGCCTCAGAACAGCCGAAGCTCGTTCGATGGCATGCCTCTCAGCTCGTCGTAGTCGACGACGACCCAGTCGATGTCGCGCTGGCCGGCGAGCACCTTGGCCTGCGGCTTGATCTCCTGAGCCACGAACACCCCTCGTACCGGGCGCAGCGCAGCATCGCGGTTCAAGAACTCGAGGTACCGGGTGAGCTGCTCGACGCCGTCGATCTCGCCCCGACGCTTGATCTCGATGGCAACGGCTCGGCCGTCGCCATCGCGGCACAACAGATCGACCGGGCCGATGTCGGTCGGGAACTCTCGCCGTACCAACGTGAGGTCGTCGGCGATCGTGGTCGGTGTCGCGGCCAACAGCTCCTGGAGGTGGGCCTCGACGCCGTCCTTCTGCAATCCGGGGTCGACGCCGAGATCGTGGCCTGTGTCGGAGATGATCTCCGCGATCGTTATCACCAGCTGTTCGCCCTTCGGGCTGGTGACGGTCCAGCGGCCGGACTCCTCGACGAGGCGGTTCGGCGCATTCATCCAGTTGAGCGGCTTGTAGGCCCCGCCGTCGGCGTGCACGGCGACGCATCCGTCGGCCTTCACCATGATGAGACGCAGCGCCATGGGGAGATGCGCCGTGAGCCGTCCGTCGTAGTCGACCTGGCAACGGGCGATCACCAAACGCATCCCGCCGAGCCTACGGCGTGCGCTCGTCGCTCGGGCGGTCGTCGCGGCTGTGGCAACCCGCCTACTGGATGAGCTCGACCACGACGATGACACCGGAGACGAGCTCGCCGATCATCGTCAACGGCTGATCGGTCCACGAGACCGCCCCTTCGGTCCGGAGGTCGTCGACTGCGTCGAGATCGAGCTCCTCGAGGATCGCCGATGGGCCCCCGCACTGCGGAGGGAACGACTCGGCGATGGCCGCGCACAGGCGCGGAACGCCGTCGCTGACGATCAGGAACCCCTCCACGGTGACCGGCCCGGCGATCGAGCGCTCGAGAAGCTCGGCGACGCCGATTCCGTCGCCAGGCTGTGGGCCCTCGTCGATGTCGCCGCCCGCCTCGTCATCGGGGTCGGGTTCGACCGGCATCGGCGTGTCGTCCACGGGCTCGGGATCGGGTTCGATCGGCTCCGGTTCAGGCGTGTCGTCGACGGGGTCGGGTTCGGCGGCATCGCCCGGCCCGGCAGTCGGGTCGGCCACGGCAGCGTCGTCGCCGCCTGCCGCGGTGTCGGTCGAGGAATCGTCGCTGCTACCGCACGCTGTTGCCAACAGAACGACGACGACTGCCAACGCGAGCAGGCGGTGCATGGGCGATCTCCTCGGTAGTGCTTCGTTCATCATGGGACGATCGGGCGGTCCGGTCTGGTTCCCGACCGTCAACCGCTGCGTCGCAGCGAACGGGCAACCGAACGAACCCGATCGAGACGCGACCGTTCCTGCCGCTTCGCATGTTTCTGGAGCCGTGTGCGGATCAGCTCCCGGCGAGCCTGGAGCTCGCGATATGTCAGCGACTCGACATCGTCGGAGACCCCGAAGCTGCCCTTGACCGACGCGAGATCCACCTCGTAGGTGAGCGGGTCGATGCCGACGTCGCTGGCGATCCGCGGGCCGTGGGTCATCGCGAAGTAGGCGACGAGATGGGCGATCTCGCCGAACAGGTCGAGGTCGGGAGCGAGCGTGGCGATGGCGGCATCGATGAACATCATGTTCTTCGCGAACAGCATCAGCTCCTTCGGCATGTTCGCGCCGTACCCGAGCAGGGCCTTCACCACACGGTTCAGCTCGTCGACGAGCTCGTCGGCGGTGAGCTGGGTGGGGTCGATCGTCGGCCCGTCGAGGCCGAGGTCGATGACGACCTGATCGAGGTCGGTGTCGGCCGGCAGCGCACCGAGGTCGCGGATCGCCGCCAGCTGGCCCCGAACATCGTTGGTGGTACCCGCGACGAGGAGGCGGAGGAACGCGACCCGCTTCACCTCGTCGAGACGCCCGACGATCCCGTAGTCGAGGAGGGCCGTCCGGCCGTCGGGCAGGACGAACAGGTTTCCGCCGTGGAGGTCGCCGTGGAAGATGCCGTGGATCATGCATCCCTCCATGAACCCGATCATGCCGGTGCGGATGATCTGGCGGGTGTCGATACCGGCGCCGTCGATGCCTTCGACATCGTCGAAGAGGTAGCCCGACAGTCGCTCCATCACCAGCACGCGCTCGGTCACATGGACGGGATGGGGCCGCGGAACGACGTAGCCGGTCTGGCCGAGCTCGGTGAAGGAACGAGCGACATCGATCATGTTCTCGGCCTCGAGCCGGAAGTCGAGCTCCTCGGACACCGTCTGCGCGAAGAGCTCGACGAGCGCGGGCGGGTTGGCCAGCGCCGCCACCGGGATCCTGCCGATCAGGAACGGCGCCAGCCAGGCGAGGATCTCGATGTCGCGGTGTACCTTGTCGGCGATGCCGGGACGTTGCACCTTGACGACCACCTCGACAGGTCCGCCGTCGGGGCCCTCGCGCACTACCGCCCTGTGCACCTGGGCGATCGACGCTGCCGCCAGCGGCACCCGGTCGAACTCGACGAAGAGCTCGTCGATCGTCGAGCCGAGATCGGCTTCGACGACGGTTCGTATGTCGTCGAAGGACTCGGCCGGCACCTGATCACGACACAGCTTGAACTCGCGAACGAGCTCGGCCGGGAACAGTCCCTCGCCCGACGAGATGATCTGACCGAGCTTGATGTAGGTCGGGCCGAGTGCCTCGCACGCTCGTCGCATCCGGCGCGAGATGCCATCGCGCGACCGCGGGGTGTGACGCTCGCGAAGTGCCCAGCCGGCCACGGCAGCGCCCAGTTGCCGAACCGTGGTGATCGTCCTGGCTACTGGTGGGAGTCGGCCGGTCTCCAGACGGCGGGGCACATCGGATCGGACGCGTTCGCGCAGTCGATCGAGGTCTCGTCGCCACTCGATGCGGTCGGGATCGAGCACCCAGGGCCCGTCTTCGCTGAAGCTCCCGATCTCGAGATCGACGGGTGACCTCTCAGCCGCAGCCACGGAGCGCCTCGATGCATCGTGTCGCCAGCTCGGGTCGGCAGATCAACAGGTCGGGCAGGTACACGTCGGGCTGGTTGTACTCGAGGGCGGTCCCGTCGATGCGTGATGCGTGGAGTCCTGCTGCTCTCGCGACTGCGACCGGCGCGGCGGAGTCCCATTCGTACTGGCCGCCGGTGTGCGCATAGATCTCGGCCTCGCCGCGGACGACCGCCATGGCCTTCGCTCCGGCGGAACCCATCGGAACCAACGTGGCGTCGAGCGCGGCCGTGACCGCGTCGGCGGCCGGACCGGGCCTCGTTCGGCTCGCGACCACCCGGAGCCGACCCGTGGGCCGGGCCGGAGTCGCCGGCGCCGGGTCGGTGCCGAGCGTGACGCCGAGCGCGGGGAGGGCGACCGCGCCGGCGACGAGCTGACCTCGCTCCCACAGGGCGACGTGGACGGCCCAGTCGGTTCGGGGCGGTTCGGAGAACTCCCGTGTCCCGTCCAGCGGGTCGACGATCCAGACCCGATCGGACTCGAGCCGGACGGGGTCGTCGCTGCCCTCTTCGGAGAGGACCGCGTCGTCGGGCCGCAGTTCGGCGAGGCGTGACATCAACAGGTCGTGGGAGCGACGGTCGCCCGTTGCTCTGAGTGTGGTCGCGTCGTCGGCCGACAGCTCGCTTCGGACACGCACCAACAGCTCGCCGGCCTCGTGTGCCAACATCGTCGAGACCTGGTGATTGCTGGTTACCATCATCACTTCCTACCCGGCTTCACGAGTAACACGACGCCTCTGTCGAAGGTCATGAACTACGAACTGTCACATCTCCAGGCTCTCGAGGCCGAGTCGATCCACATCATGCGCGAGGTGGCGGCGGAGTTCGAGCGTCCCGTGCTGTTGTTCTCGGGCGGGAAGGACTCCGTGGTCGTCTTGCACCTGGCTCGCAAGGCGTTTCACCCGTGCAAGCTCCCGTTCCCGGTGATGCACGTCGACACCGGCCACAACTTCCCCGAGGTGCTCGACTACCGCGACGCGATGATCGAAGAGCTCGATGCCCGGCTGGTGGTGGCCTCGGTGCAGGAGTCGATCGACAACGGCCGTGTGGTCGAACAGACCGGGCCCAGGGCCAGCCGCAACCAGCTCCAGACCACCACCCTGCTCGACGCCATCGAGGAGCACGGTTTCGACGCTGCCTTCGGTGGCGCTCGCCGCGACGAGGAGAAGGCCCGGGCGAAGGAACGGGTGTACTCGTTCCGCGACGAGTTCGGCCAGTGGGATCCGAAGAACCAACGCCCGGAGCTCTGGAGTCTCTACAACGGCCGCCATCGCCCCGGTGAACACATCCGGATCTTCCCGATCTCGAACTGGACCGAGCTCGACATCTGGCAGTACGTCGCCACCGAGAACATCACGCTTCCCGCGATCTACTTCGCGCACAAGCGGTCGGTCTTCGAACGCGACGGCATGCTGCTCGCCGACTCGGAGTTCATCACCCGGACCGACGGCGAAGAGCTGTTCGAGGCCCGGGTCCGGTACCGCACGCTCGGCGACGCCAGCTGCACGGGCGCCGTCGAGTCCGACGCCGACACGCTCGAGAAGGTCATCGCCGAGGTGGCCGGTACTCGTATCACCGAGCGTGGGGCGACACGGGCCGACGATCGTGTGTCCGAAGCCGCCATGGAGGATCGCAAGAAGGAGGGCTACTTCTGATGGAGCTGCTCCGTTTCGCCACCGCCGGCTCGGTCGACGACGGCAAGTCGACGCTCATCGGTCGGCTCCTCTACGACACGAAGACCATCTTCGAGGACCAGCTCGAGGCGGTCGAGCGCACGTCGCAACAGATGGGCACCGACTACACGAACCTGGCCCTGCTCACCGACGGCCTGCGGGCCGAACGCGAGCAGGGAATCACGATCGACGTCGCGTACCGCTACTTCGCGACGCCGAAGCGGAAGTTCATCATCGCCGACACTCCAGGCCACGTGCAGTACACGCGGAACATGGTCACGGGCGCGTCCACCGCCGACCTCGCGCTCGTGTTGCTCGACGCCAGGAAGGGCGTCCTCGAGCAGTCCCGACGTCACGCGTTCCTTGCCAGCTTGCTGGGGATTCCCCACCTCGTGCTGTGCGTCAACAAGATGGATCTCGTCGACTACGACGAAGCGGTCTTCGAGCGGTTGAAGGACGAGTTCCGGGCGTTCGCGACCCGACTCGACGTCACCGACCTGACATTCATACCGGTCTCGGCACTGCACGGCGACAACGTCGTCGAGCGCTCGGCCAACATGCCCTGGTACGAGGGATCCGCGCTGCTCCATCACCTCGAAGAGGTGCACATCGCGAGCGACCGCAACATGATCGATGCCCGGATGCCGGTGCAGTACGTGCTGCGACCGCAGAGCGACGAGTATCACGACTACCGGGGCTACGCCGGCCGGATCAGCGGCGGCGTCTTCAAGCCAGGCGACGATGTCGTCGTGCTCCCATCCGGTTTCGAGACCACCATCTCGACGATCGACACCTACGACGGACCGGTCGAGGAGGCGTTCGCTCCGATGTCGGTGGCGGTGAGCCTCGCCGACGATCTCGACGTGTCGCGAGGCGACATGATCTGTCGTCCCCACAACCGGCCGACGGTCGGTCAGGACATCGACGCCATGATCTGCTGGCTCACCGAAGCGGGCCAGCTCTCGGCCCGGCAGAAGTTCGGCCTCAAACACACCACGCGGTCGGTTCGGGCCATGGTCAGCGAGGTGCAGTACCGGCTCGACGTGAACACCTTGCACCGCGACGAGTCGGCGTCGGCGCTCGGGTTGAACGAGATCGGACGGGTCATGCTCCGCACCACCCAGCCGCTCCTGTACGACGAGTACCGGCGCAACCGCGACACGGGCAGCTTCATCCTGATCGACGAGACGTCGGGGGCGACGGTTGCCGCGGGCATGATCCTTTACCGGGGAGCCTGAGCCGTGGTCGGCGCCGACCCACGGAGCACCAACGTGGTCTGGCACCCGAGCACGATCGATCGCAGCGAACGGTCGGCTGCACTGGGTCACGCCGGCGCGACGGTCTGGCTCACCGGCCTGTCCGGTTCCGGCAAGTCGTCGGTGGCGGTCGCAGTCGAAGCGGCGATGATTGACATCGGTCGTCCGGCCTATGTTCTCGACGGCGACAACCTCCGCCACGGGCTCAACGCCGATCTCGGTTTCTCGGCCGCCGATCGCGACGAGAACGTGCGCCGGGTCGCGGAGGTCGCTCGACTCCTGGCCGACGCGGGCGTGGTCGCGCTCGTTCCGCTGGTATCGCCCTACCGCGAGGCCCGCGACGATGCCCGGGCGTTGCACGCCGCGGCGGCCGTGCCGTTCTACGAGGTGTTCGTCGATACGCCCATCGAGATCTGCGAGCAGCGCGACCCCAAGGGCCTCTATGCCAAGGCCCGGGCCGGCGAGATCACGGGATTCACCGGTATCGACGACCCGTACGAGGCGCCGCTCGCGCCCGAGCTCGTGCTCACGCCCGACGACGGCAGTGTCGCCGACCAGGCGGGGCTCATCACCACGATGCTCTCCGACGGCTGAGGCATCGAACATGGTGAAAAGCAGCGCGACGACGGTCGACCAGTACCTGGCGGAGCTCCCCGACGATCGGCGAGATGCCATCGCCGAGGTCCGCGCGGTCATTCTCGACAATCTCCCCGACGGCATCGTCGAGACGATGAACTGGGGCATGATCTCCTACGAGGTGCCGCTGGAGACCTTCCCCGACACCTACAACGAGAAGCCGCTGATGTACGCCGCGCTGGCGTCGCAGAAGAATCACATGGCCGTCTATCTCACGATGGTGTACAGCGACGCCGATCTCGAACGGTGGTTCCGGGACCGGTACGAGGCCACCGGGAAGAAGCTCGACATGGGCAAGTCGTGTATCCGGTTCAGGAGGCTCGACCAGCTACCCGTCGACCTCATCGGCGAGACCATCGCCAGGGTCGGCCTCGACGACTTCCTCGCAGCCCATCACCGGGTCAAGGGCTGAACGACGGGTCGCTACCGCTCGACGCCTGCGCGTGCGATCGCCCGAGCCCTGGCCTGCGCCTCGAGCTCGTCGGGCAGCGGTTCGAGCTCGACGGTGGATCCGGTGCGGTGCTCGATGGCCCAGCCCAGCAACGTGTCGGCGATCCAGGGATTCTTCGGGAGCAGCGGGCCGTGCAGGTAGGTGCCGATCACCCGGTCCCTGACCGCGCCCTCGAACCCCGAGGTCCCGTCGTTGCCATGACCCGAGATCACCCGGCCGAGGGGCCGGCAGCCCACACCGAGGGTCGTGCGCCCGGCGTGGTTCTCGTAGCCGACAACGGTGTCGGTTCGGCCGTCGATCTCGGCGTCGATCACCAGGTCGCCGATCAGGCGCTCGGGCCCGGCCATCGTGGTGAGGTCGAGCACACCGGCGCCGGCGAGAGTCTCGCCGTCCACGCCGATGTAGGAGTGCCCGGCGAGCTGGATGCCGCCGCAGACGAACAACATCGCCGCACCGTCGTCGGCAGCAGCTCGCATGGCCGGCGCCTTGTTGTCGACGAGGTCGCCGGCGACGAGCGTCTGATCGCGATCCTGTCCGCCGCCGAGGTACCACAGCTCGTGGTCGGCGCTCGGCTCGTGACCGGGGCCCGACTCGGTGATCTCGAGCTGGTGGCCTCGCCACGCGAGCCGGCGGGCGAGGACAGCGATGTTGCCGCGGTCGGCGTAGAAGTTCATCTGGGCGGGGTAGAGATGGCACAGCCGAATCGTGGTCATCGGTCCTCCCAGAACTCCGCGGCCACGCCGCGGCGGGCCAGCTCGGAGCGCAGCTCGAGCATCGACGTGTAGGTCGGCAGGGCGTACAGCGACCCGCCGGCCGGCACGGTCGCCACGGCGTGATCGAGCGCGGCAGCGACGGCGGGGATCACGGTGAGCAGGTCCTCGTCGATCCCGCCGTAGCGGAACCGGAGTGCCAGGTCGTAGGCCCGGTCGCCGGACACGGTGAGCGATGCGATGTGATCGAACGCCAGCTCGTAGTCGACATCCCAGATCCACGAGACGTCGCGACCGTCGGCGGTCCGGTCGTTGAGCTGGATGAGCAGGTGCACCGGCTCGGGGTCGAGCAGGAGAGTGCGCAGGTTCTCGTTCACCCCGGCCGGGTTCTTCGCCAACAACAGGGTGAGCGTCCGGCCGTCGAGCTCGACCCGTTCGGCCCGCCCGAAGGCTGCTTCGGTCGCGGTGAGCGCCGGGCCGATGGTGTCGGGATCGATGTCGAGCGCGAGCGCGGCGGCGGTGGCCGCGACGACGTTGTAGGCGTTGTGCACGCCGGGCAACGAGACAGTCGTGGTGATGGGTCCCGACGCGGTC
>JAOTZB010000125.1 GCA_029861625.1 Acidimicrobiia bacterium | reverse complement strand
GGTGCCGCGGCCGGTGGTGTGCTGTCGTATCGGCTCCTGCGTCGAGTCGGGGTTCCCACATCGGAGGCGGGCTTCTCAGTCGGCACCCAGAGCCTCGAATCGGCCGCCGTGCTGGTCGGGCTGCTCTTCTTCGCGCTGATCGTCTCCATCCCCGTGTCGGGACTCAGTCCCGCCTATCTGACCGTGACGATCGTGGGCCTCCTCCTCCTCCTCGCCATCGGGTCACTCGTGGTCGGCATCACCAGGGGCGAAGAACGTGCGGTCAACGTCGCCCGCCGGGTGTCCGACAAGATCCCGGTCCTCGACGGCGACCGCATCGAAGCTGCGCTCCGAACCCTTGCCGCCCAGCTGACCCAGCTGGCGACCGACAGACGAGAGCTGGTCCGCCACGGGTTCTGGCAGGCGTCGTACTGGCTCTTCGACGCCGCCGCGCTCTGGGTCTTCATCGCGGCCTACGGGCACTGGACCCGTCTCGACGGCCTCGTCATCTCCTTTGCGCTCGCGACCATCGTCGCCACGATTCCGATCACCCCAGGCGGCCTCGGTGTGATGGAGGTCGCCCTGGCGGCCTCGCTCGTCGGTTTCGGCGTCCCGTCCGGTGTCGCGCTTCTCGGTGTCGTGTCGTGGCGGCTCGTGAACTTCTGGCTGCCGATTCCGGCCGGCGCCGCGGCGTATCTGTCGCTGCGACTGGGGCGTCCCAACCAGCCGGCGTCGGAGGATCTCGAGGTCCTCACCGAGGACGCACGCGTCGGTGCCGAGGAGGCCAGCCCGTGGCGCTCGGCGCGCCGGGAGCATGCCCACCCCGTCGAAACCCGGCCCGATCCCGAGCCCGAGCCCGAGCCCGAGCCCGAGCCCGACGAGGATGCCGGGGACGACTGACGGAGGTACGCCTCGTCACCGTGTTCAGGCGACGGCGTACTTGTAACCGAGGCCGCGGATCGTAACGATTCGGGTGGGCTTCTTCGGCTCGATCTCGATCTTCGAGCGGATGCGTTTGATGTGGACGTCGAGCGTCTTCGTGTCGCCCACGTAGTCGAGCCCCCAGATCCGGTCGATGAGGACATCGCGGGTGAGGACCCGGCCGGCGTTCTCCATGAGCAGCTCGAGCAGCTCGAACTCCCTGAGCGGCATGGTGACGACGTCGCCTCGGACCGTGACCACGTGGCTCGCCGGGTCGATGATCACATCGCCCACTTCGATACCTTCGTCGAGCGGACCGGCACCGGGAGCCGGCCGGGCCGTCTCGGCGCTGCGTCGCATGACGGCGCGCATGCGGGCCACGAGCTCGCGGAGCCGGTAGGGCTTCATCACGTAGTCGTCGGCGCCGACCTCGAGCCCCACGACGGTGTCGACCTCCTCGCTCTTCGCGGTCACCATGATGATCGGAACCTGCGACCGGGTTCGGATCTCGCGGCAGACATCGATGCCGGACATGCGGGGGAGCATGACATCGAGGAGCACCAGGTCGGGCTGGATGGCGTCGAACGTGTGCAGCGCGGTCACGCCGTCGACAGCAACGGTGACCTCGAACCCCTCGCGGCGCAGCCCGACGGTGAGCGCCTCGGCGAACGACGGTTCGTCCTCGACGACGAGCACCGAGGTCTCAGCCACGGGTACATCCCGGAATGATGAGCGTGAACGTGCTGCCTTCGCCTTCGCGGGACACGACGTGCACGCTACCGCCGTGGTTGTGCGCGACGTGACGGACGATCGACAGGCCGAGCCCGGTCCCGCCCGTGGCCCGGCTGCGGCCACGATCGACCCGGTAGAATCGCTCGAAAATCCGTTCCTGGTCGGTGGCCGGGATTCCGATGCCGCGGTCTCGGACCGCAACGGAGACGTTGTCGCCATCGGCTGCGACGGCGACGACGACCACCGATCCGTCCGGGGAGTACTTCACGGCATTCTCCAGCAGGTTCAACAACGCGGACCCGAGCTGGCTCGGCCTGCCCCGCACGAGCTGCGGTGCGGCCGGGGCCTCGAACACGATCGTCGTGTTCCGTCCGTCGGCCAGCGGGCGAGCCGTCGCGATCGCCTCGTCGACGACCTCGACGATGTCGAGCTCGGTGAGCTCGCCGGTCGTGTCGGCCTCGATACGCGAGAGATCGAGCAGATCGTCGATGAGCACGTTCAGCCGGTGCGCCTCCTCGTTCACGCGACCCGCCATGCGCCGGATCACCTCGGGATCGTCCTCGTCGCCGAGGGTCTCGGCCAACAGGCTGAGCGCGCCGACGGGCGTCTTGAGCTCGTGGGAGACGTTGGCGACGAAGTCGCGGCGGATCGCATCGATGCGCAGGTGCTCGGACACATCGTCGACGACCGCGATGCCGCCGAGGAGCTCGCCGTCGACGACGAGCGGTAATCCGTGGACGACGAGCGTCCGTTTCGGCGGCCCGAAGAGGTCGACCTCCTCGTCGCCGACCTGACCGAGGCGGGCCGCATCGAGACGACGGTGGATCGCCGCCTCGACCAGCGCATCGCCGTGCCGGGCCGACGAGAACGCCGTGCCGAGCTCGTTGAGGAAGACGACGTTGCCTTCTCGGTCGCAGATGATCGCGCCCTGGGTCATCGAGTCGATCGCAGCCCGGAGCCGTTCGAGCTCCTCGGACTCTCGGCCCGCGTCGTCGATCCCACGGCGAGCGGCCTGCTCGATCTGCGCGATGCCTTGTGTGAGGTCGTCGATCCGAGGTTCCGTCATCCCGAGACGATCGGCCGACTCACGAACTCGCCCGAGCGCCGCCCGGCGGTCACGCAGCCACAGCACGCCGACGACGACGAGCGCAGCGCCCGTGACGGCCCACAGCCAGAACATGGTCAGGCCTCGTCCCCCGACGCCGCAGGATCGCCACCGTCGACGCCGGCCCCTTCGGCATCATTGGAGTCGGCACGAGCGATCTCGGGGTCACCGGACTCACGCAGCAGGTGCCGCTGGGCGCCGGCATGTTCGGGGAGCCAACCGGTCACCATGTACTGCACCTGCTCGCCGACGTTCACGGCGTGATCGCCGATGCGTTCGTAGAAGCGGCCGACGAGCGCGAGCTGGACCGCTTCTTGGACGCTGAGGGTCGCGCCCTCGTGGTGGCCTTCGAAGATCGCCTGGATGTAGTCGGCCTGCAGTGCGTCGAGCCGATCGTCCATGTCGTCGAGCGCCGCGGCCAGTGCGGCGTCGCTCTCGACATAGGCGTCGATCCCGAGGCGATTCAGTCGGGCGGCCTCCTCGCTCATCTGCTCGATCAGCCCGCGGAGGCGAGGGCTGAGCTCGAGGCCGTACATGCGCCGCACCGCCTTGCAGATGTTGGCGACGAGGTCGGCCGAGCGTTCGAGCTCGCTGTTCAGCTTGAGGGCGGCGACGACGGCACGCATGTCGGCGGCCATGGGGTTCTGGAGGGCAAGGACACGAAGGCAGTGCTCCTCGATCTGCATCGACAGTGCGTCGAAGGCGTCGTCGCCCTCGATCATCCGCTGCGCTTCCGCCAGGTCGCCGTTCAACAGCACCTCGGTCGCCCGGGGCAGGGCCTCGGTGACCATCGCCCCGAGCCGAACGATCTCGTCGCGGATCTGGTCGAGCTCGGCGTGATAGGCGGTTCGAAGTTCTTCGGCCATGAGCGGTGCTCCTCGGTGGCTGGTGATCAGCCGAAGCGGCCGGTGATGTAGTTCTCGGTGCGTTCGTCGCTCGGCGCGGCGAACAACACATCGGTGGGTGCGTACTCGACAAGCAGACCCGTGCGCTGCTCGGTGTGTTCGTCGACCTCGGCGGTGAAGAACGCCGTGCGGTCGCTGACCCGGGCCGCCTGCTGCATGTTGTGGGTGACGATGATGATCGTGTAGTCGTGCTTCATCTCGATCATCAGGTCCTCGATCCGGCCGGTGGCGATCGGGTCGAGGGCAGAGCACGGCTCGTCCATCAACAACACGTCGGGGCTCACCGCGGCCGCTCTGGCGATGCAGAGCCGCTGCTGTTGGCCGCCGGACAATCCGAGCGCCGAGGACTTCAGTCGGTCCTTGACCTCGTCCCACAGCGCGGACTTGCGGAGTGCGTCCTCGACGATCTCGTCGAGCCCCTTCTTCTGGCCGGCGATACGAGGCCCGTAGGCGACGTTGTCGTAGATCGACTTCGGGAACGGGTTCGGCTTCTGGAACACCATGCCGATGCGGCGTCGCACCTCGACCGGGTCGACGCGCTCGTCGTAGAGATCGACGCCGTGGTAGCTGAGCCTGCCGTCGACCCTCGCGGTGGGGATCAGATCGTTCATCCGGTTGAAGGTGCGCAACATCGTGCTCTTCCCGCAGCCGGATGGGCCGATGAACGCGGTGATCTCGTGCTCGTGGATGTTGACGGTGACATCTCGAACGGCACGGAAGTCGTCGTAGTAGACGTTCAGCTCCTCGGCTTCGAAAACCGTGGGAACCGTCGGCGCATCGCTCGCACCCGGTCGGCTCATCACCTGGTGGTCGGTGTCGGCCACTGCACTCCTCGGTCGGTGGCTCGGGACCCCGATGCGGGGTTCGCGTGCCGTCCTGGTCGCGACGGATAGGTCGATGTCGGTCGGGTTCATTGTGGCAGTCCGGAGTGGGAGTGAGGCGGGTGGTCTCAACGACGTTTCTTCTCGTATCGATTTCGCAGCAGGATCGCCACCGCATTGGCCATGAGGACCATCACCAACAACACGACGATGGCCGCCGAGGTGACCTGTTCCCAGTCCTCGCCGGGCCGACCGGCGAAGTTGGCGATGGTGATCGGGAGCGCGGTGAACTTCTCGCCGAGCTGCTCGAGCTCGAGGAATCCGGTGTTCGGCCCGAGCTTGCCGGTCACCGCTCCCACGAGGATCAACGGCGCGGCCTCACCGAGCGCCCTGGTGAGCGACAGCAGTGTTCCCGTGAGGATGCCGGGCGCGGCGTAGGGCAGGATCTGGGACCGGATGGCCTGGCTCTTCGTGGCCCCCATGCCGAACGCGCCGTCGCGGAGCTCGCGCGGGACCGCGCGTATCGCCTCCGATGACGTGATGATGACGATCGGGAGGACCAACACGGCGAGTGTGACGCCGGCCGCCGCTGTGGTCTTCCCGGCGTGGTCACCGACCGAGCCGGGGAAGAACCCGTCGGCGAACCGCACGAAGATCGTGAAGCCGAGAATGCCGTACACCACCGACGGGACGCCGGCGAGGTTCCGGATGTTGAGGTCGACGAAACGGCTGAAACGATTGTCGGTCGCGTATTCCTCGAGATAGATCGCGGCGCCGATGCCGATCGGGAAGGCGAGCACGACGACGAAGACGCCGATCCAGAATGTGCCCCGGAGGGGCTGGAAGACGCCGGTCTCGTCGGCCCTCGTCCGCAGCTCGGCGCTGAGGAAGTCACCCGGTCGCTCGCTCAGCACCGGCCACGAGCCCCGGACGACGTCCTGGAGCAACAGCACGAGGATCGCGAGCGCGAGGAGGAGCGCGAAGAGCACGGCCACCTGGAACAGCGCCCCCGTCGGGTCGGCTTTGCGGTTCATGATCTCGCGAGCGACGCGATCCTTGGTGCGGCGGTCGCCGAGCGTTCCGAGTGCCATGGCTGCCTAGTACTGCTCGCGTACGCGTCGCACGAAGCGGCCGGCGAGCAGGTTGAGACACAGGGTGATCACGAACAGCACCAGACCGACGAAGAACAGGCTCTGGAACGTCAGGGCTTCACCGGCGACCGAGTCGGTACCCGATGCCTGCGATGCCATCGCCGCCGTCATGGTCGAACCGGCATCGAGAGGCGACACCGTGAAGGTCGCGACGTTGCCACCGCCGCCGGCGGCGATGAACACGACCATGGTCTCGCCGATCGCCCGGGACACGCCGATGATCCCGGCCGCCACCAGTCCCGAGACGGCTGCGGGCAACACGACCCGGAGGCTCGTCGTGACCTTCTTGGCGCCGAGCCCGGCCGACGCCTCGCGAAGCTCGCGTGGCACCGAGTTCAGCGCATCCTCGGCGACCGATGCCATGAGGGGGATGGTGAGCACGCCGACGCCGAGGCCCGCGGCGGCGAGGTTGAACAGTCCAGCACTGTCGAACAGCGCCTGCACGATGTTGGGCGAGATCCATGCGAGCGCGAAGAACCCGAGGACGACGCTCGGCACGCCGGCCAGGATCTCGAGCGTCGGCTTGAGGATCGAACGGACCCTCGGGCTGGCGTACTCCGCGAGATAGATCGCACTGCCGAGGCCGCACGGGATCGCGAGCATCATCGCGATCGTCGTGACGATGAGCGAGCCGACCACGAGCGTCTTCAGGTCGTACTCCCCGAGTCGGGGAGCCCACTTGTCGCCCCACACCAGATTCCAATCGACCTCGGCCATGAAGGTCCAGGCTTCCCGGACCAGCGAGAAGACGATCAGTGCACTGATGAGGAGGGAGACGCCGGCGGCGACGAACAGCACCCGCTGTACCAGTCGTTCCCGCCGCTGGCGCCGGGGGGGAGCACTCAGCGTCTCGACCGACAGGCCGGCTGCCACCAGGGTCGGCTCGCTCAACGCTCAGCGACCTTCCCAGGCGGCCTGGGTGGCCGCGAGGAGGTCGTCGGGAAGCGCCACGTAGCCGGTGTCGCCGAACGCCCGGGTCACCGAATCGATGTATGCGTCGCCGAAGTAGTAGTCGACGAACTGGACCAGCCCGTCGTCGGTCGCAGCCCGCTCGGTGTTCACGTAGATGTACAGCGGTCGGCTCACCGGGTAGCTGCCGTCGGCGATCGTGTCGATGGTCGGCGCGATGCAGCCGGACTGGCCGTCGTCGACCTCGAGCACCTTGACCGCGTCGGCGTTCTCGGCGGCGAACGCGAATCCCACCCAGCCGAGCGAGCTCCCGCTGCCCGAGACGCCCTGGATGATCACGTTGTCCTCGGCCTGACCGGCGATATCGGTGCGGATGAAGGTGTCGGCGTCCTCACCGAGGCGTTGCTCGCCGATGCCCTCGAGCACGATCTCGATGAAGCTGTCGTAGGTGCCCGACTCGGTGCCGGGCGCGGTGATGTCGAGGGAAGCGTCGGGGAAGGTGTTGGTGGTCCCGAGCTCGTCGGCGATCGCCTGCGCCTCGGCCCAGTTCCCGAAACCGTCGGCCTCCGGGCCGAGCAGTGCATAGAGGTCACCGTAGTTGACGCATGTGATCGCATTGTCCGGATGGGTCATCACCGCGATGCCGTCGAAGGCGACGAGGAGCTCGACGTAGGAGATGCCGTTCGCCTCGCAGTCGGCCGCTTCGGCCTCCTTGATCGCCCGCGAGGCATCCGAGATGTCGGTCTCACCGAGGCAGAAGAGCTGGAATCCGTCGCCCGTGCCCGGCCCGTCGACGGTGATCTCGACGTCGTTCGAGACGTTGTCGTTGAACAGCTCGGCGGCGCGAGCCGTGACCGGCTCGACGGTCGACGAGCCCGAGACGTTGATCGCGCCCGACACATCGCCGGCGGCGGCGTCGTCCTCGGCCGATGACGGACTGTCGGAGTCCGAGTCGCTGCTGCCGCAGGCCGCGGCGACGAGAACGAGGCCGATGAGCAGGCCGAGCATTCGAGTGGATCGTCTGTTGCTTCGTTGCACGTGGAGACGCCCTCCGGGGGATTGGACCGACCGGGGCATCTGCCCGGCCTCCTTCGGTGCGCAAGGTACGAAGTCGATGTGGCCATCATCCGGAGCGCAGGTGAACAGCAGGTGAAGTCCCCGCGGCCGTCGGGTGAACTCTCGAGCCGAACTCGGGTCGAACGGTGCCGGCGCCCAGCCGAGCGGGACCTAAGGCTCTGGTGCCTCGGTCAGCCCGTTGACATCTTCGGGGGATCGACAGTCATCCGAGGGAGAGCAGCAATGAGCGTCACGAAGATCATCGAGGTCGTCGGCCGGTCGAAGAAGAGCTCCGACGACGCGGTCAAGAACGCGCTGGCCGAGGCGGGGAGCAGTCTCCGTGACATCAAGGCGCTCGACGTGGTGTCGGTGGGCCTGCGAGGCGACGACATGGACGAGTGGGGTGCACTCGTCCGCATCTCGTTCCTCGTGAGCGACGTCGGCTGAGCCACCCCCACTGCTGGTCACGCTGCGGGGGTCACTCGGCTCGGGACCCTCGCCGCGCCCGACCCGCTCGTCGTCGCGCCCGGATTTTCCCACCTGCCGCCACGCCGACTAGTGTCACGCTCCGTGGGAAATTTCACAAGAACCCACTACGGAAACGGGTGGGAAAAGGGGAACGGGATGATACGTACGAGACAGAGGATCACGACACGACTGTTGATCGTCGCGGCGCTGATAGCCGCCATGGCGATCGTGACAGTGGCACCGGCAGGTGCCGGAAAGGGCGACAACAACGGGCAGGGCGCAGAGAACTCTCGAGAGGTCGAGCTCCAGATCCTGGCGATCAACGACTTCCACGGCAACATCGCGACATCATCGGGGTCATTCGGTGGTGTCGGTCGTGCCGACTACCTGGCGGCGAACATCGCAGCCGCCGAAGCCGATGCCGACAACTCCATCTTCGTCTCGGCCGGCGACCTCATCGGCGCCTCGCCGCTGATCTCGGCGTTGTTCCACGACGAACCGACCATCGAAGCCATGAACCTTCTCGGTCTCGACATCAACGGCGTCGGCAACCACGAGTTCGACGAGGGCCCCGACGAGCTGCTCCGCATGCAGAACGGTGGCAGCCATCCGGTCGACGGCGATCTCGACGGCGACCCCTTCCTGGGCGCCGACTTCGAGTTCCTCGCGGCGAACGTGGTGGACGACGCCACCGGGGACACGATCTTCCCGCCGTACACGATCCGCAACTACCAGGGTGTGAAGGTGGCCTTCATCGGCATGACGCTCGAGGGCACGCCGACGATCGTGACGCCCAGTGGCGTCGAGGGTCTCACGTTCAAGGACGAGGCCGAGACCGTCAACGCACTGGTCCCGCAGCTCCAACAGAACAACATCGAGGCAATCGTCGTGCTGCTCCACGAGGGCGGCTTCTCGCCCGGCGGGCAGAACGACTGCAACGGTGGTCTGTTCGGGCCGATCGCCGAGATCGTTCCCCAGCTCGACGATGCCGTCGATCTGGTCATCGCCGGGCACACCAACGACGAGTTCATCTGTGAGATCGACGGCAAGTGGGTCACCATGGCCGACACCCGGGGCCGGCTCTTCACCGACATCGACGTGACGTTGAACCGGGTCACCAAGGACCTCACCGTCCAGGCGATCAACAACATCCCGAACTCGCAGGCCGGCGTCACCCCCGATGCCGACGTGACGGCGCTGATCGACAAGTACGACACGCTGTCGGCACCGCTCGCGAACACCGTCATCGGAACAACGACCACCGACATCTCGCGGACGGGGAATGCCGCCGGCGAGTCCGCGCTCGGCGACGTGATCGCCGACGCTCAGCTGGAGGCCACAGCACCGGTCGGGTTCGGCGAGGCAGTCATCGCCTTCATGAACCCCGGTGGCATCCGTGCCGACATCAACTTCGTGTCGACCGGACCGGAGGCCGACGGAGAGCTGACCTTCGGCGAGGCGTTCGGCGTCCAGCCCTTCGGCAACAGCCTCGTCACGATGACGCTCACCGGGGCGCAGATCGACGCGCTGCTCGAGCAGCAGTTCGACAACCCGAGCGTCGGTTCGAGCCGGATCCTGCAGGTGTCCGACGGCTTCACCTACACGTGGACCGCGGCCGCGCCGACCGGAGACAAGGTCGATCCGTTGACGATCGAGCTCGGCGGCGTGGTCGTCGATCCCGCGGCGAGCTACCGGGTCACGGTGAACAGCTTCCTTGCCGACGGAGGGGACAACTTCTCCGTGCTGGTCGATGGCACCGACCGGCTCGGCGGCGAAGTCGACCTCGACGCCCTCGTTGCGTACTTCGGAGCCAATTCGCCGGTGGCACCGGGACCGCAGAACCGCATCAGCGTGAACTGACCGACCGGACGGACCAACTGGTCGAAGATGCCCGGCTCGTCGAGCCGGGCATCTTCGCGCCCGGCCACGACCGCCGTGTGATACTTCGGGCATCACCGTGGACGGGAGTGATCCGGCATCGCACCGGGTTCTCGCCCTGACGAAGGAGAGACAGGCAATGAGAGAGATCACTGTCAGCCGGGATCTCGCCGCGCCGCGTGCTGCGGTCTGGGGCGTGCTCGCCGATTTCCCCAACATCGCCGACTGGAACGG
>JAOTZB010000124.1 GCA_029861625.1 Acidimicrobiia bacterium | reverse complement strand
GAACGATCACCACACGTCGACGCCGCTCTCGCACGAGAAGCTCGCGATGTGGGTGTTCCTCGGCTCCGAGTGCTTGTTGTTCGGTGGGCTCATCTCCACCTACATGCTCTACAAGAATCGCCTGCCCGAAGGTGAGATCGGCCCGGCAGACGTCTTCGACATCCCGTTCACGTCGGTCAGCTCGTTCGTCTTGTTGATGAGCTCGCTGACGATGGTGTTGGCGGTCAGCTCGATTGCACGGGGCGACATCCGACGCAATCGAGTGTGGTTGCTCACCACCGCGATGCTCGGTGCCGTCTTCGTCGGTGGGCAGGTGTACGAGTTCACCGTGTTCTACAACGAGGGCCTGGGCTTCACCACGAACCTCTTCAGCTCGGCGTTCTTCACCCTCACCGGCTTCCACGGCGTGCACGTCTCGATCGGCATCATCATGTTGATGTCGCTGTACGTCGGGTCGGCGAAGGGCAATCTCACCCGGGAGTCGGCCGAGAAGGTCGAGATCATCGGGCTGTACTGGCACTTCGTCGACATCGTGTGGATCGTCATCTTCACGATCGTCTACCTGTTCCCGCAGTAAGGATCTCCCATGAGCACGACGGTCGACGAGTTCACTCCCGACGAGGGCACCACCGGCCACGATGACACCCACGACGACCACATGTCGGACTGGGGCTACGTCAAGGTCGCAATCTTCCTCGGTGCCGTCACCGCCGTCGAGGTGTTCACGTACTTCAACTCGGTCCTCGACTGGGGCAAGGCCCTCGTGCCCGCACTGCTGGTCATGATGGTCATCAAGTTCGGCACGGTCGTCGCCTATTTCATGCACCTCAAGTTCGACTCGCAGATGTTCACACGGGTCTTCGTGGCCGGGCTGGCTCTCGCCATCGGCGTGTACGTCATCATGTTGTTGACGTTCGCGCTGGACCTCTGGGAAATCTTCCAGGACTGAGCTCGGAATGATGCTCGGTGCCGCATCCGACGTCTGGCGGTTCCAACCACATCCCGAGGTGTGGGTGCTGATCATCGGGCTGCTCGCCATGGGCTGGTACGTCGCCCGCGTGCTCGGCCCGCAGGTCGTGGCCGACACCGACACGGTGGTCACACGGAACCAGACGCGGTGGTTCTTCGGTGCGATCGCGCTGTTGTGGATCGTCAGCGACTGGCCGATCCACGACCTCTCGGAGGAGTACCTCTACTGGGTCCACATGGTCCAGCACCTCGTGATCACGTTCGTGATCCCTCCGATGGTGTTGCTGGCGACCCCGGAGTGGCTGGCGCGTCTCATCGTGAGCTCCGACGGTTCGAGCGGCGTGTGGATTCGCCGGCTGGCTCATCCGATCGTCGCCGGTCTGTTGTTCAACGCCGTCGTCGCGGTGACTCATGCCCCGGTGGTGGTGAACTTCTCGGTCGAGAACGGCCCGTTCCACTACGCCCTGCACGTCACGGTCTTCATGACAGCGCTTTTGATGTGGGTCCCGGTCGCGGGCCCGTTGCCCGAGCTCCGCATCTCATTGCCGGCCCAGATGATCTATCTGTTCCTCATGTCGGTCATCCCGACGATCCCCGGCGGCTGGCTCACCTTCGCCGACAGTGCCGTCTACTCCGCGTACGATCACGACGTTCGCCTGTGGGGAACCACGGTCATCCGCGATCAACAGGCGGCCGGGATGATCATGAAGGTCGTCGGTGGTTTCTATCTCTGGTCGATCATCGCGGTCTTGTTCTTCCGATGGTCCAACACATCGAGCGACGAGCACCGCAAGATGCGACGCGTCGACTCGGCGGAGATCCTCACCTACGACGAAGTCAGCTCGGCCTTCGCCGAGTCGGGTCCTGCTCCCGTCGAACCGTCACCCGAGACCGACGCACCCTGAGCCGGCGCGCCGGCACGGCGTGTCAGTCGTCGAGGGTCTGACCGAGCAGCCGCGCGGTGAGCTCGGTGCGGCTGGTGATGCCGAGCTTCTGGTAGACGCTGCTCAACTGATTGTCGGGTGTGCGGGCCGAGACCGACAGCACTTCGGCGATCGCTCGGCTCGTGAGGCCGCGTTGAGCCATCGATGCGACCTCGTACTCCCGCCCGGTGAGGTTCGGCGGTCGCCGCCACAGGGCGGGGGTCGGCGGGAAGTCACAGTGGGCCCACGCGTCCCGAGCGGCTGACCACAGCGCGGACCGTGCGCCGGGGTCGGCGACGCGGCTTGCCTCTGCGTTCGCCTCGGCGGCGAAGATCCAGAGCCCCCCGTCGCTGTACCGCCTCGCCAGCGACACGAGCGAGTCCACATCGGTGTTGATCAGCGCGCGGACGTGTTCGAGGTACAGCGCCGGGAGCCACGGTTCGTCGACCCTCGACACGATCTCCTCGAGCCCGTCGACGGCGAGGTCGGCTCGACCGCAGCGCGCCACATCGAAGAGGCACTGCGCGGCGTAATAGGTGTGACCGATCTCGTCATTCGTGCGACTTGCCGCGAGGAACGTGTCGACTGCGAGCGAAAGAGCACCCGTGCGAGCCAAGAGCCTCGCCCGGGCCTGGTCGATGACGCCGGCAGCGGTCCGTTGCCCGGGAACGGGTCCAGAGTCGAACTGCTCGATGATCGAGCGGGCATCGTCGAGACGGTCGGCCTGGACATAGGCGTTGGCCAGCATGGCGAGGCCGTATGGCATCGTGCGGGACAGCCCGGTCGCCTTGGCCGCGATCTCGAGCACTCGTATGGCTTCGTTCGTCCGACCGCGAAGCATCAGCACCGGGCCGAGTGACCGATGCAGGCCGTGCGCCAGCCACGGGTAGCCCGCGTCGACCGCCTCGCGTTGGACGGTCCGACAGTGTTCTTCCGCGCCGACCGCATCGCCCGCGTACAGGCGCGCGATCGTGACGCTGGCCGTCAAGAGGTTCGTCTCGAAGGCCCCGCTCCGGAGCGACGCGGCGATCCTGTACGCGTCGGCAGTGACTTGTTCGCAACGTTCTCGTTGTCCTGAGAACGCAGTGGCGATGGCGATGAGCGACAACCCGGTGAGTATCGTCGGCTCGTCGGCCCGGTTGGCCTCGACGATTGCAGTGCTGGCCGCGTCGGCAGCTCGGAAATCGCCGAGGTAGAGCTCGAATGACGCCCGCATCATCGTGATCCGATCGGCCTCGCCGGGATCGTCGACCTGGCCGGCAGCCCGCTCGAGGAGCGAGATCGCCTCTTCGCTTCTCCCCAGGAGGAAGTACAGATGGAAGGCTCTCGCCTTGATGGCCTCCGCGGTCTCGAAGTCGTCGTCGGCCTCGGCCTCGAGCTCGATGAGCAGGGCGAGCCCGTCGGTCTCCCGGCCTCCGAGACACCACGCGCGGGCGAGGACGAGACGGGCCCGGAACCCTCCGCCTGCCTCGATCGCGCCGGCGGCGAGCCGCTCGGCCAGGGCGACGTCGAAGAGCATCAGGGCCCGATCCGCGGCGTCGATGACCTGGTCCATGTCACCGATCGAGCCCAGCTCGAGCTGCCATTCTGCGAGAGCGAAGAGATCACTCGCTCGCTGGGCACCCGAGTCGGTATAGAGCTCGATGAGACGTTCCAGCGAGTCCCGCCGATCGTCGGGTGACAGGTCGGCTGCTGCGAGCTCGGCGTACAGGGGATGGGTCAACCAGACGAGCTCGCGGCGTCCGGAGACGGATCGGCCGATGAGCTGGGCCTGCTCGAGCTCGGCGATGGCCGATGCTTCGGCGGCTTCCTCGGCCATGGGCATCGGCACGGGCTCGCCGGCGACTGCCAACAGCTCGAGCACCCTGCGGGCGCGATCGGAGAGTGACGCCTGACGGCTTCGCACGATGTCGATCAATCTGCCGGCCCGACTGATGCCGGCCGTGGCCCACCAGTGTCGGCCGTTCCATTCCAGCAGTCCGGCCGAGAGGGCACCGAGAACGGCCTCGCGGAGGAAGAGGGCGTTTCCTTCCGTGAGTCGCCACAGCTCGTCGGCCGTGCTCGCCTCGAGCGGTCCTCCGAGCGCGGACTCGGCGAGCTCGAGCGTGGCCGCGCGGTCGAGCGGCGCCACCTCGATGGTCGTGAGATCGCGGTGCGCGAGGATGGCATCGACGGCGTTTGTCGGCTCGCTCTGGCGCAGGGTCATGGCAACCACCGAACCGGGGTGATCGATCAGCCGTGACACGAGCCCGGCGGAGGCACTGTCGGCGTGGTTCACGTCGTCGATGATGACGAGACTCGGTGACGACGAGCTGGCCGTGAGCGTCTCCTCGATGGCTGCCGAGAGCCGAGCCGCGTCGGTCTTCTCGAGGGCCTCGGGTTCGAGCACGGGAGCGAACAGTGCGAACGGGATCTGCCTGGTACCGGCAGTCGCGGAGCAACGCACGACCTTGCGGCCTTCACCGATGAGCTGTTGACCGAGCTCTTCGAGCAATCGGCTCTTGCCGACACCGGCGTCGCCGGCCAACAAGACAGCACCGTTGTTCCCCTCGATCGCGTCGACGAGCTCCGCCATGAGCGCGCGGCGCCCCGTCAGGGGCCAGTGCACGCCTGTCTCGGGAATCGACTGCTGCTCAGCCATCGAGCAGCTCCGCTGTCAGCTCGCCGCGTCCGTGGATGTCGAGCTTGCGGTAGACGCGGTGGAGGTGGTTGTCGACCGTCCGGCTGCTGAGATGGAGCGCGGCCGCGATGTCGCGGCTCGACACGTTGCGAGCCGCGAGACGGGCCACCTCGATCTCGCGTCTCGTGAGCCCTGATGGGGGTCGGGCAGGCGGGCCGAGCAGTCGATCGTCTTCTTCGGCGATGTCGATCTGTGACTCGCGAGCGCTGATCATACGAGCCCCACCCGATGCGGCTTCGGCTGCGTAGCGGAGCCGGCCGGCGCGTTCGAAACGTTCGGCCAGCCCGAGAACTGCCGGTCCGTCCTGATCGCGAATCGCCCGTGCGTGTTCGGCGTACAGGGCGGGGACCGCCGCACCGCCACACTGGTCGGCGAGCTCGCGCAGAGCCTCGCTGGAGCGGTCGACCTGACCGATGCGAACCAGGTCGTACCAGGCCAGGCACTCGAACATCGGCTGGCCGGCTCGTCGATGTGCGTCTGCCGCCGCCAGGAACCAGTCGGTCGCCTCGCACCCCTCGGCACGGCTGTGAGCGAGCCAGCCGAGACAGCGTCGCCGGAGTCCGTCGCTCAGCTCGCGAGGAGCGATGGCCATCTCGCTCAGGTCGTGTAGCGCGGCTCGAGCGGCCGACTCGTTGCCGGCCTGGGCATGCGCAAGTGCCATCACGGCGGTGGATTTGGCGATGAGTCCGACCGTGCCGAGAACCGGCAGTGTCGAGATCGTCTGCTCGAACCGCTGCGCGGCTCGTTCGTAGGTGCCCTGCTCGAGGTCGATCCAGCCGAGGATGAGGCTCTGCACACTGGCCGGGCCGCCCTGTTCCGACAGGCGATCGGCGATCTGTCGAGCCTGTGCCGGTTGACCGGTGAACAGCATCGCCAGGCCCGCGTTGAGCCATGCGACGGCCGCTCGTACCACCCGGGGGTCGACGGTGGACGCCAGCCGCAACGCGCTCTCGGCCTGTCCTCGGTTCGCCGCGATCGCGGTGAGCGTGACGATGGCCAGATCGCGCGCCTCATCGCCGTTCTTGGTGACGGCCAGAACACTGGTGGCCATGTCGTGCGCCCTGTCGGTGTCGCCGGCCAGGTAGGTGATGAACGACTGCCTCGCCCGGAGGAGCTGCGCATCGTCCTGGTTGGCCCTCGCCGCGGCGTTCTCGAGGTGCGAGCATGCCTCGGACAGCTTGCCGTCCGACAGACGCCGCTCGGCGAGATGGGTTGCGGCCAGCGCGGCGACTCGGCCCGAACCCGAGGCCAGCTGGTAGAGCGTCGCCTCGCCCGCGGCCGGGTCGGAGCCGAATGTGTTGGCTTTCGCCTCGATGAGCAGGGCCTGGTCGCCCCCACCGAGCTCGGTGGCGCGGCTCGCCAGTTGCGCCGCGAGCACGGAGTCACCGACCGCCAACGCGCGTTCGCCGAGCTCGATGACGTCGGCTGCCGGTGGGGCAGCGCCTGACTCGAGCAGCCAGTGGGCGCGCCGGAGGTGGTCGTTGTCGCCTCTCGGCCAGGCGTCGACGACGGAGGTGGTGATGGCGGCGATGGCGTTGTCGCTGAGCTCGTTGCGGACAACCTCGCGCATGATCGGGTGAGCGACCGACAGGTGGTTCACGCCCTGCTCGGAGGTCTCGGTGACGATGCCGCGGCCGAGCAGCTCGGAGACGGCGTCGGTGTCGAGCGTGCGGATCACGACGCTCGGGAGCGACTGACTGGTCAACGACAGGGCACCGAGGATGTCCATGGCCCCCGGCGGAAGGCCCTCGAGGCGGCCGAGCATGTATCGGCGAATCCGACCCGTCGATGCGAGCGACGTGGTGTGGACCCACCCGCGCTCGCGTAGTTCGAGCAGGCTGTCCTCGCGGCCGCCTTCGATGAGCGCGGCCAGCCGGGCCGGGGAACCCTCGGTCAGGTCGCTCAGGTGCAGCGCCAGGGAAGGGCTGAGCGGCCCGCCCAGCTCACACTCGGCGATCGCCACGATGTCGCTGGCGTCGAGAGGACCGATGTCGATGCGGCGCATGACCCCCTGGGTCCACAGCGTCGACAGGTCGGCGCTGGCGGGTAGCTCGGCCCGGACGCCGAGCACGAGGAACCCTGCTTGTTCATGGGCCAGCTGGAGGATCATTGCGGTCGCCAGGTCGTCGAGGAGGTGAGCGTCATCGACGACGATGACCGGGTCGGTGAGATCGGTGATGGCCGTGCGGGCCCGGACCAACAAGAGCAGCTCGTTGTCTCCATCGAGGTCGCCGGGCGCAAGGAGATGGCTCAGCGCGCCCATCGGAACCGACTGCAGCGACGCCGTTCCGGTCGCGTGGACGACCGGTCGCCCCGAATCTGCGGTTCGCCGGGCGATCTCCTTGAGTAGTCGGCTCAGCCCGTGCCCGCGCTGCGCGCGAAGGACAACACCGGGTGCCATTCCCCCGGCAATCACCTCGATGCTGCGGAGGACCTCGACGCGGCCCTGGAAGCTCGTGTCCAAGTCGCAAGTTTGGCACGGAACATCGATCCGGGTCGCTTCGAGGGAGCGCACCGTCGCTCGAGCAGCCGACCGGTAGGGAAGCCGTCGGCCAGATTGAGTAATCGACTACTCATGACTGGGTGGTCGCGATGCGGCAGAGTTGGCTCCAGCAACCAGGAAACGCCATTGATCGCTTGCGGGAACCGAGCGACGGCGGGATCTGCGAGGCCTCGGCGGGGGTCTCGCAGATCCGCGTTCGGGCCATGGTTCCGGCGCCCGGGTCGATTCCACGACGGCAAAGCGATCGGTCGGGCGCCGAGATGCCGGTAGTTTTCCCCCATGCTCGACCTGCGTGTGCTCCGCACCGACCCCGATTCCGTCCGCACCGGTCTGACGAGGCGACGCGAACCGCTCGGGTCATTCGAGAAAGCGCTCGAGCTCGATCGCCGCGTCCGGGCCGCCCAGTCCGAGCGTGACGAGCTTCGTGCCGGCGTCAACGCCCTGTCGAAACAGGTGGGCGAGCTGCATCGCGAGGGCCGCGGCGACGAGGCCGCCGAGCTCCAGGCCGAGAGCCGCCGTCATGGTGAACACGAGAAGGTGCTCGATTCCGAGGTCGCCCGGATCCAACAGGAGATTCGCGAGATTCTCCTCCGGATGCCGAACCTGCCGGCGGCCGAGTGCCCCGACGGCGCCGACGAGCGTGACAACGTGGTGCTGCGGGTCGAGAACTTCGATCCGGACGCGTACGGCGAGCACCAGCGAGTGCCGCACTGGGACACCGGGGCCGAGCTCGGGATTCTCGACGTGGAACGGGCGACGAAGATGTCAGGAGCGATGTTCGTGCTGTACCGGGGGCTCGGTGCGCGGCTCGGACGGGCCCTGGTCCAGACCGCGCTCGACCGCAACGGCGACGCCTTCGAGGAGCTCCGGCCGCCCACCCTGGTGCGGACCGACACGATGGTGAGCACGGGACATCTGCCCAAGTTCGTCGATGACGCCTACCACCTCGAGCGTGACGATCTGTGGGCCATCCCCACCGCCGAGGTGCCGCTCACGTCGCTCGCACGCGACGAGATCCTCGACGAGGCCGTCCTCCCGATGCGGCTGATGGCCCACACGTCCTGCTTCCGGCGAGAGGCAGGCTCTGCGGGTCGTGACACGCGGGGGTTGTTGCGCGTGCACGAGTTCGACAAGGTGGAGCTCCTCGCCTACACGACGCCCGAACAGGCGGGCGCGATGCACGACGAGATCCTGGCCCGGGCCGAAGGCCTGATCGCCGACCTCGGCCTGGCCTATCGCATCCTCGATCTCTGCACGGGCGATCTCGGCAACTCGTCGGCACGGACATGGGACATCGAGGTGTACGCCCCCGGCGCCGATCAGTGGCTCGAGGTGTCGTCGGTCTCGTGGTTCACCGACTACCAGGCCCGTCGCGCCAACGTGCGCTACCGCCCGGCCGCCGGGAAGGGGACCAACGTCGTCCACACCCTGAACGGCTCGGCGCTCGCCGTACCCCGTGTGTGGGCGGCCATAGTCGAGACCCACCGACAGCCCGACGGGTCGATCCGGCTCCCCGACGTCATCCATCCGTACTGCGGCGGTCTCACCCGGATTCCGGGGCCCGACGGCTGACCCGCGGCTTCGCTGCTCCTCCGCGCACGGCTCGCGTGGCGCTCCGGGAGTCAACCCGCCCGACGCTCGGTGATCTTGGTGATGAGCCGTTCGTAGACCTCGACGTCTTGTGCGCCGGGCACTGCGAGCACGTCGCCGAGCAGCACGGTCGGGACGGCGGTGATGCCGTTGTTCACGGCCGACTCGTGTTCGGCGAGGACCACCTCGACGCAGTCGTCGCGTTCTGCGGCCAGGCGGTCGGCGAACGCCTCGCGTCCGATCCCGACCTCGTCGGCGATCTCGGCCTGGACAGCCGGCGTGGAGATGGTGCGGTTCTCGGCGAAGTAGGCCCGCAACAGCGCGAGGTGGTAGGCGTCGTAGGCGTCTCGCCCGAATCCCGCAGCGACCTTGGCGGCGACGAGAGCAGGAAGACTGTGCGACGGAGGGTCGTCGGCGGTGGCCCATGGCCGCAGTTCGGCTGCCGGCTCCATTGCTGCGGGTCGTCGCCACGATTCGGTGTATGCGACGAACTCCTCACGGGTGCGTCGACCGGGCCGCGGGCGCAGCATGAAGCTCTTCCATTCGATCTCGATCCGCTCGCCGAGTCGCGCTTCGAGCTGGCCGAGACGCACGGTCCCGACATAGCACCACGGTCAGAGGAAGTCGGACCAGGCGGTGAGTCGGAGGGGAGCGGTCACCGGCACTGGCCGAGTCTCCCACAACGGCTCAGTCCGCGATGCGCAGCCCGAGCCACGCGGCGGCGATGCCGGCGACGATCGTGACGGTGAGGTAGCCGGCCGCTCGCCGCCCCCGACCATGGTCGATGAGGGTCACCGACTCGTAGGTCAGCGTCGAGAATGTGGTGAACGAGCCCAGCGCGCCCGTGCCGACGATGGTGACGATCTCGGGCGACCGTGTGGCGACGAGTCCGAGGAGGAAGGAACCGACGACGTTCACCACGAACGTGCCGACGGGTAGATCGGGGTGGTTCAGGCGGTCACCGGTGACCGCCCGTGCCACGGTGCCGGCCAGGGCCAGGACGACGAATGCCAACGCGGTCATGCCGGGCCTGATCCCGGGCGGAATCGGTGGCGCGCCGACACGACGCCGAGTGCCGCCGCGCCGAGGCCGGCGGCGATCGAGAGCGCCACGTACCCCGAGCCGGCGAGAACATCGCCGGCGTCGAGCTGTTCCGCGATGGCGACGGTCACGGTCGAGAACGTGGTCAGGCTGCCGCAGAATCCGGTGCCGCCCGCGAACAGCGCCATGTCTGCGAGCCCGCCCGGCGGCGCCGCTCCGGCACCTGCGTCGCGGGGCCGACGTGTGGTCGGCGGTCGTGTCAGGCCGGCCGCGAGGAGTCCGAGCAGGAAGCTGCCGGCGACGTTGACGATGAGGGCTGCCCACGGCAGGGTGCTCGACGGGACGAGCTCGGTGATCGCCCAGCGCACGATCGCGCCGGCCAGTCCACCGATCGCCACGGCGGGGAGGAGGCGTGGATGCACCCGCCGACGGTACCGGTCATGGGTCGGCCGAGGGTCGACCGGCCGACCGAGAGGGCGGGATCTTGCGCCGCTTG